>JBDSCV010000042.1:0-7574 GCA_039920905.1 Pyrinomonadaceae bacterium | reverse complement strand
CCGCACCCAAACAACCGAAATGAGGCAAAAAACGTAAATTTGAAGCAAAATCAAGCCAATAAAAGGCGAAATAAATGGCAGCTAAAACAAAAACGACAACCCGGTTTTCAAAAAAAACCCAAAATGCTTTTTGCCCAAACCAAAACCAAGTATTTCAAAGGACTCTAATAATCTACGACAAGCCTGGGAATCTTGGGGTGTTCGAAAATAATAATCCACTTGTCACCGTTCGATCCCCGAAAGAGAAAAAAGAGGTTGCAAACCGCTATTTTAAGCGTATACTGCGTGTATCTCCAAGCGAACCCTCTTTATGACGCTTTGCGATCGCTACGTCAAACCCTCGCTTTGAGCCGGCTCGACCGTGTGCCAGCACGTGCGCAAGGGAGGACGTAGTCTTCAGACAATTTATCACTTTTCCGATTGGAATTCGCCGCATCTGCGGCGTTAGCCAAGCTCCTGCTTGTTCCGCTGACGGCCAAGCGAGCGTTGGTGCCGCGAATGACGACGCCGCGTCGCGCGGTATTCGCATTTCCGGCAATGAGGACTTAATAATATGACGGCCATCCTAGTCAACCGAAAAACTTTGCGGGTCGCAGCGATTTGTATTGTCCTTGCGATACCGGCGGTCGCCGTGACGACCGCTCAATCGAACAACACGCCGGAAAGCCGGACCAAGGATTTCTACAGTTGGTATTTGAAAGCAATGGTCAAGGGCAAAGATCCGACAAAGAACAAAACGGTGACCAAGTCGTACCTTTCGCTCCGATTCAGCCGTTGGTATTACTCGAAAGCTGGTCAAAACGTTGATTACGATGTTTTCGTCGGCAGTCAGGAATGGGCTGACGCCTGGGCGGACAATATCGAGGTCACCGAAGCCGTCTATGTGACTCCCAATATTGCAGCGCTTCACGTCATGTTCACTGCTCCCCCCGACGGAGATGTGACAAAATTACGGGTCAAGCTGGTCAAGGAAGGCGGCAAATGGAAAATCGACCGGGTGGCCGGGATCTTTGAATAGAATAGATACGGCCGAAAGCGAAAAGCGAGTCCGTACGCGATGGCTGACGATCGGAGATAAAAATTGATCGGTTCCAAAAGCAATATCGATGTGATTGAGCCGTGTCGGAGCGGCGATATAGGACTGTCAACGGCGGCGATAGGCAACGGGATCGTTCCGATGATTCTTTGCTTAGTGTCGGCCATGACCCCGCTAGTATTTGTTGCCCAGCTTGCCGAACCGTACACCGCCGCAAAAGAGATATTGGTGCAGGCCGGCACGGCAACGGCGGCGCTGCTCTGGCTGCTAACGGTGCGTTCTCATTTATGGTCAGTCCCCCTCACGCCCGCGTGGGTATCCTTGCTCGTGCTCGTCATTGTTGGTTCAGGGTCGCTGTTGTGGTCATCGAACCAGACGATGTCATTCGATGAAGGCAGGCGGATGGCGACCTACGTTCTCCTTTTTGCCACGGCTTTGAACGTGATGGGGCGTGCCGATGCACGTGGAGCCTTGGGGATAGCCCTGACGCTCGCGGGAGCGATCGAGGCCGTATATGTGCTGTGGCAGTATAGCACTGGCGATCCATTTTTTGCCACCGGCGCTCTCGCCGGGAAATGGCAAACCTTCGGTACTTTGGGAAATCCAAACTGGGTAGGGGAATTTCTCGCCGTGGCTGCTCTGGTGTCTGTCGGCCTCCTATTCGATCTCCGACAGAACGCAGCTGCGGATATGTCTGCCAGACCTTACGCAGGCCATTTGACGCTCGCGGCTTTGCTTTTGATGGTACTTGCGTTAGCAGCCACGCTGGCTCGTGGTGCATGGCTTGCTCTAATTATAGGCTGCCTGGCATTTTGGCTGGTTCGCCGCTACGGCAAGGTGGCCCGATCAGGTTTGACGTCTTATATCGTAACAGTCGCCGTCACCTGCGCGGCGGCGATTGTCGTGATCCTATTGCCGCTATTGTCGAATCAGGCGGCGATCAAACATTTATTCAATCTTAAATCGATAAACGGCCGAATATTGATGTCCACTGTTGCGGGCACCATGATCGGTGCGGCGCCCTGGACTGGGCACGGTCTGGGAACCTTCGGTTTGCAGTTCCCTAACTATCAAGCCGAGATTTTATCCCAGCCATGGGCCGTGACATTTATTCCGAATGCAAGTTTCACTTCCTATGCGCACAACGATTATTTACAGCTTTGGGCGGAACTGGGAGTTTTCGGGCTGCTCGCCTTTGGATCGCTGATGTGGATAGTGTTGCGCCGGGGACGAAAATTGGCCGGCGACCCTGTTGCGCTGGGATGTTGGGCGGCCGTAATCTCGCTTCTGGTAAACGCCGCAGTCGCATTCCCCTTACACCTGCCGGCGAGCCTCATACTTTTTGTTATTTTGATCGCGGTCGTCGAAAGCTCCGCGGTCGGGAAGACCGTTGGCGGATCGAGCACGCCATTTGCCGCACGAGCCGCTGTGGTTCTTTTAACACTGACGTTGTGTTTCTCAGCCTACGGGTTGGCCTATGACCGTTTCGTGTCGGAGGCCGCTTTATGGCGAGCCGATACATCTGTGAGGAATGGGCAATGGAACGAAGCAGAGGATGACATCCTGACCGCGACCCGTCACGCTCCAACTCGTCCAGGAGGACTGATATTGCTTGCGCGGCTAAACCTCGAGCGAGGCGAATTCGCGGAGGCTCTCGTCGCTTTGGAAAAAGCCGGGCGGCTTGGTTTTGACGAAGAAATATTTGATTTGAAAGCAAAGGCGCTGGAGGCGTTAGGGCGAAGTACCGAAGCAGTTGCTGTGTTGAACGAACTGATCCGGCTGCGTCCGGATCTTCAGTGGCCATCCAGGCGTCTTTCCGTACTCGCCAGTGAGGAGAAAAAGCAATGAATACAAAAGTACTATGCGTTGTTGTCATATTTTTTACATTTCTCATTTTTTGGGGGAATCAGTCCAGGGCCCGCAATTCGCAGGATGACGGCAGCTGCTATACCTGTAAGTGCGAGGTCCAGATGACGGTCAAAAATCCCGATTCGAAAAAAGAGCCCTCATGCAGTGTCATATTCAAGGGTTCGGACAAGCGAATCTCTTCGAGTGATGATGAACTGCTTTACTTGGGGGTGAAAGAGATAAAATTTTCTCCGGTTGCTTTCGCCGCGTGCGACTTCGCACTTTACTGCGACTCGGACACAAGTGCCGAGCTTAACTGTGATGGCGTAAAAAAGACGAACGAGGGATTTCTTGGCACGACCAAATACGTGAAAATCAGAGAACACACGAGTGTTTGGGGGCAGCAGAAATGCGGCGTGTATTGCGAACGCAGGGGTGATATCAAGGATGTAAATATCAAATGCGACCATTGGGAAAGACCTCCACCGCCACCTCCAGTCAAGAAACCACCTGTCAAGAAACCGCCCGCAAAGAGGCCCGGACTGCTTTCGTCAATGTTCGTTCCCGCGAGTTGGCAAAGTCCCGCGACCGATGCGTCCTTTCTGACCGACTCATCCGGAGACCAATCGGAAGATGAAAAGGAGCCGGATGCGGTCATTACCGATGCAAGCCGCTGGAAAACACTTAGCGGTGAATCGGGCATCGAACAAGGTACTCTCATGGTTGCAGCTGGTGAAACGGAGGTTCGCTCATATTGTACCGGTGACATGGTGCGTCTCGCCGGCCCGAGTATGCTCAGCCTGCCAAACTGTCAGCCGGATATCGGCGGCCGATGGAAGGGAGCTTACGCCAAACGACTTCCGAATGGACAATTTATATCGGTTGATATCAGTCTGAATCTGCGGAAAGAGGCCGGGTCCCTGAAAGGAGAGATGAAGACGCCTGATGGCATCTTCACGATAATGTTTGGGTCTCAGTCCGGATATACGCTCAACGTGCAGACGTCCGGAACCGTTGCCGGAGCAAAGAGAGAGATCTATTTCAACGGCAATCTTGCTAAGGGTTCGATAGTTTTCACCGGACGTGACCAGGAACCGGGCGGCATGAAAGGGACGTCGATCAGAGGTTTTGTCAGACGTTTGTATATCGCGGACAGTGCGCTGCCGATAGCCCTGGTTAATACGCCGTACACCCACCCGCTTACGGCGTTCGCGCCGGCAGGGCAGGCCCTCAAGTTTCGGCTAGCGGCTCCGCCAGTCACATATCCCGAGATCAATTGGTACACTCCGGCGGAGGCAACTCGCGGCCGCAACGGCGAGAAATTCTCGTATGTCTGCCCGGCGAATGGATCCATGGGCGGCACCCTGTATGGATCCGACACTTACTCGGATTCCTCGACCATCTGCAAAGCGGCTGTCCATGCCGGAGTGATAACGCAAAAAGCCGGTGGCGTGGTTACTATCCAGGTGAAACCTAATGCGGACACATACACGGCAACCACGCGCAACGGCGTTGTGAGCAGCAAATACAGCTTTGGCACCGGGAAAGGCAGTTTTGTTTTCGTCAGCAGCAATGCAGGTGAACGCGGACGTTTGCCGAAAGGCATATCGTTTGACACCTCGTCGGGAACGTTCAGCGGCACGCCAACCGAAACTGGCAGTTTTGATCTTATGGTCGTCGCTGATGACGGCGCTGGAAATGTGTTCGAGCAGCCGCTTACGCTGAACGTCAAAAAGCTAGCCGTGACTAACGCCCTGATGCCTGACGGAATACTCGCACAATCCTACGCCGCCAGCTTGTTGGTCGCGGGAGGAGTGGCTCCGTATAGCTTTTCCGGGAAGATGCCGGCGGGCCTGTTCCTTGATCCGGTCACCGGCGTCGTGAGCGGTACGCCTTCCTCGATTAGCGACGGCAAAGATCGCTACGGCAATCGAGCATCCACAACTACATTCGACGTGACGGTCAAGGATAGCCAAAATAATTCGGAATCCCAAAAAATGACTTTGACCGTTCGCGGAGCAACGATCATGAACTCCCATTTTCTTCCGGATGCCAGCGTGGGGGCGCCATACCGGACACAGTTTCGTACCTTAGGAACTACGAGCCAAATTTATTGGACCGCGGGTCGGGCCGATCCCAAATTGTTAGGTCTGACATTGAACGGTCAAACAGGCGAACTGTCAGGAACGCCAACGAAGGCCGGCAGATTTTTGATCAATATTCGGGCAGAAGTTGGGGGGGGTGTTCTTTCTCGCAGCTTTACCGTGACTATTGAGTAAAGCGGATAGCCATTGTGATTGCGGGAAGCAGATTTTGATCGAAGATAAGGAGTTAATAGTTATGACCAGATTTATCGGTAAGTTTAGTGTGTTCGTCTTAACGGCTTTTGTTTTGCTGGTTCCGCACGAGGCGTTCTGTCAGACAGAAAAGCTTGGAATTGTCCAGTACACGCCGCCCAAGGGCATGACGAAAACGCTCAAGGAGAACGTCGTTGCATTCAGCGAGTTTAATGCGGAAACCGGGAAATATTGCATAATCACGGTTTACGGGGCCACGAAATGGACCGGTACGCCGAACGGAGATTTCAAACGCGAGTGGGCCAACCTTGTGGTTAAACAGATGACAACCGAAGAGGCCGATCCGAAAACCGACACCCAGGAGGCCGACGGCTGGACGGTCATGTCGGGCGGCTCCTCTGTCGAATCGGGAGCGGGTAAGGCTCTCGCATTCCTGACCGTTATTAGCGGCACTGGTCGAACAATCAGCATTCTGTCTGTGTTCAACGACCCGGCCTATGTTAAACAGGTAGATACGTTTATCAGCGGTATTGATCTGGACAAACCGGCCCCAACTGTAAACAATACGGCAACGACGACCGGCTCGGCTTCGGCCCCGGCGGCTTTCGATGCCGGCGGCGACCTAATTATTCCACAGCCCTCGCGCCAGTTGACCACCGCCGATCTCGCCGGTGTGTGGATCGATGGGCCCAATCGTATGACGACCGAATATGTCTATAGCGGGAGCGGTCACGGCGCCGGACGGGACACAGCCGCCTTTCAGGTCAAGACGACGTTCAATAGCAACGGAACTCACACCAGTTTTTTCAACTCGGTACGAAAGAAGTACGAGACGGAAAGCGACACCAAAACCGGCCCGTACTCGATAGTTGGCCGCCTTCTTTCGATCCAGGGAACAGGCTACGAGGGAAGAGGCACAGTGACGACGAAATGGGTCATCCGCGGCTGGATTGAACTGCCCTCAATGACGGTTCTGCAACTCGCTGGCCCGTGGTATGACAATGCGGAAATTCCCGCTGTCAATTTCACCGACTTCAGTCCGGACAGCAAATACCGTGGCGTTACAAGATGGATTCGGCCGAAATAAATAGCGGAACGGAACGGAAGTACTACTCAACTGGCGCTCCTGATTCTTTCCACGCTGCCCAGCCACCGTCCGTCGACCAGACGTTGGTGTAGCCCATCTTTTGCAGCATGTCGGCGGACAGCGCCGAGCGGTAGCCGCCGCCGCAATAGAGGACGAGTTCGGTGTCCTTTTCGGGATAGGTTTGAACTATGTCGCGCTCTATAACGCCGCGTCCCATGTGCCTGGCACCCGCAGCGTGACCGGCTTCGTATTCGTTATCTTCCCGAACATCTATCAATACCGCTCCGTTTGCGACACGCTCACGGGCCGCAGCGACATCACATTCGCTGACGCGGCTTTTTGCATCATTTACAACAGCAAGAAATTCTTCGGAATGTATCATAGTGGCTGTATTCTAACGCAAATCTCTACTGTGTAACTAGCTAGAGCCGAACTAAAAATCTATAATGTTAGTTCCGTGTTTATTACTAATTATAGAGGTTAACTACATTGGCAGAACAATTTGACGTAACAATTATCGGATCAGGCCCCGGCGGCTATGTCGCGGCAGTACGCGCCGGGCAGCTTGGATTAAAGGTCGCGATCGTCGAAAAGGAAAAGGATGCGCGGCTCGGCGGCACGTGCGGCCTGCGCGGATGTATTCCGACCAAGGCTTTGCTAAACGCCGCTCATCTTTATGACAAAGCGTCGCATTTTGAGAATTTCGGGCTAAAAGTCACGGGCCTCAGTTTCGACTGGGCGGGCGTGCAGAAATACAAATCGGATGTCGTCGCGAAAAACTCCGCCGGCGTAACCTATCTCATGAAAAAGAACAAAGCCACCATATTTAATGGCATTGGAAAGATCGTCGGCAAAGGCAATGTCGAGGTCGCTTACGCCGATGGTAAAAAAGAGACCATCGAAACAAAAAATATCATTATCGCCACCGGCTCTGTCGTGCGGCCAATTCCGGGATTTGAAACTGACGGCAAACAGGTGGTCAATTCCGACCACATCCTCGAACTCGAAAGAGTGCCGAAGTCGATGATCGTCATGGGCTCGGGAGCGGTTGGTGTCGAGTTTGCAAGCGTTTACGCACGCTTTGGCTGCGACACGACAGTCGTCGAATTACTCGACCGCATCGTCCCGATTGAGGACGCGGATGTTTCCAAGGAACTCGCACGTTCGTTCAAAAAATCCGGCATCAAATGCGAGACGGGCATCAAGCTGGATAAGCTCGAAAAAGGCAAAAAGACCGTCAAGGTTTCGGGCAAAAACGCCAAAGGCGATGCTGTTACGTTCGAGGCGGAAATGCTCCTCGTCGCCG
>JBDSCV010000041.1:0-4381 GCA_039920905.1 Pyrinomonadaceae bacterium | reverse complement strand
GATGCGGCAAACTCCCGCATCGGAGCGATGCCGATCTCTTTTAAGCGTTCGGTCGAAAGCTGGGTTTCCGGGTCAAAAGAGCGTATCGACTCGACCGTGTCGCCAAAAAACTCAATCCGCACCGGGGCGTCTTTGTCCGGCGACCAGACATCCACTATGCCGCCGCGAACCGAGAGCTGCCCGGGCCCAAACAGCGGCTCTTCGCGGACATAACCGCCCGCAAACAATCTCTCTATCAGAATTTCGGGTGCGAAATCCTTATCTCGAACGAGTACGCTGCCGAGGGCCGCGATCTCATCAGGTGTTACCGTCCGCTGAATTAGCGAGCGGGCGGATAATATCACGAAATCACTATCTTTATTACGCAATTGCCACAACGCCAGCGCCCGGCGTTCCTGCGTTTCGGCGTGAGGTGAGACGCCGGAATATGGATCGGCCTCGAATGATGGCAGCGTGACGATCGAAGTTCGACGATCCACAATGGACGATTGAAAGTACTCGAGATCGGATTGCCACTCTTCGAGACTCGTGTTCGATTCTGTCAGAATTGCGAACGCTTTGCCGGTTTCAGTCTGTAGCCGGGAAAGCACAAAAGCCTTTGCCGCGACCGATGTCAGCCCTGTGAGGCTTACCGTTCGAGTGCCGCTCTCGATCTCGCACCTTAATTTTTCGAATACATCCGTCATAAACGCACCTAGCCACAGAAAACGCGGCACCGGTAGTGCACGTTCTCCTGCGGTGATTACATTTTGACACATTCGGCATAAGTTTGCCGTGATAGCGGTGGTTAACTATAATTGTTCAAGTTTGTTACATTTTCATCTCGGTGAACTCTGCGTCTTTCTCAGCGAACTCTGCGTTGAATGGTCGTCTAGGATTTTTTCAACGCCGAGTTCAGAGAGACAGACGCTGATAGCGGAGAGAAGAATTATGAGCATTCCCGAATTTAACGAGATCATCGAACAGAACGATCAGATCGAGGCGCGTCAGGCGTCTTTAGAGGCCCTGCGTGCGTTGGTCGGCAACGCCTATCCGAATAAGTTTGATCGTTCGGCGGTCAGCGGCGTCGAAGACACGATCACTAAATTAAAAGCCTACAAGCCGATCGTGAAGATAGTTGAAAAAATGGACGTGTGGAAGAAAGCTCACGAAGGCGAACGTCCAGACGCAATATTTAAGGAAGGATTGAATGCTGAACTGAAGGCGTTTAAGACTGTAAGAGTATCGGGCCGCCTGACCACGCCGCTGCGTGGAAACTTTGTGCATCTTACCGACGGCATTAATAAGCTGCAGATCTATTGCAACAAAAAGGGCCCGCCTGCTCTCGTTCTCAACGATGGAAACGAAACGCTTGATGAAGCGAACGGCTGGGCGGCGTGGCAGTTGCTCGACCATGGCGATTTCGTCGGCGTCGAAGGCTATCTGTTTATTACAAACACCGGCGAGCTGAGCGTTCATGTCGAAAAGCTTCAGTTTCTGGCGAAAGCGATGCTACCGATGCCCGACAAAATGCACGGTATCGCCGATCCTGAGATGCAGAGGCGTTTTCGTTACGCCGATCTGATCGCTTCGACGCTGCAGATCGAGCACGAAGGCCTCACAACCCGCGAAGTTTTCGAGCGCCGGGCCAAATTGATCTCTGGTATGCGCCGCTTTCTCGATGACGCAGGATTTATTGAAGTCGAAACACCGATGCTCACGCCAAAAGCGACCGGTGCAGCGGCGAAACCGTTCGAAACACATCATAACGCGCTCGACATTCCGCTTTATGCACGTGTCGCTCCTGAGCTGTATCTCAAACGTCTGGTCGTTGGCGGTTTCGAAAAGGTTTACGAACTCAACCGCAACTTCCGCAACGAAGGCCTTTCCCAGCGTCACAACCCCGAATTCACCATGCTCGAATTCTACATCGCCTACATGGATGTGAACGGGATGATGGATTTCGCGGAGAAGATGATAAGCGAGGCGGTTGCAAAGGCGAATGACGGCGGCCTAACCGTGAAATACGGTGTGCATGAGAATGAGATAGATTTTGCGCCGCCGTTCACGCGGATTGGAATGGGTAAGAGTGTTGCCCATGAACTTAAAAAAATACTTCCGGACGTAGCTAATTTCGATTCAAGCTGGCTATTGCAAGTGGAGAAGGTCCGGCTTCTTGCAAAGTTCGTCCTTTTATATTGGGATCACAAGGAGCCTGTATCTCGTGAAAAGGCCATGGAAATGTGGACGGAACTACCAGCATTTCCTAGTTCTTTCGACAAGGGCCTTGATGACGGTACCCTTTCCGAGGACCAAGCGCGTGAGAGTTTTTTAGTTCACGCTTTTGAAATGCTGGTAGAACCAAACCTTGTTCAACCAACATTCATAGTCGATTACCCAAAATCCATCTCGCCGCTCTCGAAGGCATCGCCCGACAATCCAAACATCGCCGAACGCTTTGAGCTGTTCATCAACGGAATGGAAGTCGCCAATGGTTTCAGCGAGCTGAATGACCCAAAGGAGCAATACGAACGCTTTGTCGAACAGATGTCCGAGCGGGAACGCGGCGACGAAGAGGCGATGATCCTTGACGAAGACTACATTCGTGCCCTTTCGTACGGTATGCCGCCGGCCGCCGGCATCGGCATCGGCATCGATCGCCTCGTCATGCTGCTCACGAACAAACACTCGATCCGCGACGTGATCCTGTTCCCGCACATGCGGCCGGAGCGGAAAGATTCAAACGCAGAGGACATTGAGACCGCAGAGGGGAATTGAGGACATTTCTCTATACATCGTTCGCACTGGTCGCCTTTGCGTTCAATTCGATCCTTTGCAGGCTCGCTCTTCGTGGCGAAGAGGCTGATGCGGTGGGATTTACTGTGGTCAGACTTGTGTCCGGCGCCGTGATGCTGATATTCATCAGCTACTTTTTTAGCAGAAGCAAAGGACATGTCAAAAGCGGAAGCTGGGGCTCGGCGGGGTTTTTGTTTGCGTATGCGATATGTTTTTCTATCGCATATCTCGGCCTTACGGCGGGGACAGGGGCGTTGATGCTTTTTGGCTCCGTCCAGATGACGATGGTCGCGGTCGCGATATTCAAGGGCGAACGCCCGTCCGCTCTCGAATGGCTTGGCCTCATTGTCGCGGTCGGGGGACTTGTTTATCTCGTCTTTCCCGGCCTCGCATCGCCGCCGTTGTATAATTCTCTGCTTATGGCGGCGGCCGGTGCGTCGTGGGGATTTTATACTCTGCGCGGACGCAGCACGAGCGATCCGCTTGCTGACACGACTGGCAACTTCGTCCGCGCTCTGCCATTTGCCGCGATCGTCTCGATCATCTTTCTTCCCAATTTACATCTCTCAACGAGCGGCATCACCCTCGCCGTTTTATCCGGAGCTGTCACCTCCGGGATCGGCTACACCGTCTGGTACGTTGCCCTAAAACCCCACACCGCGACCCGCGCCGCCGTTTTGCAATTGGCCGTCCCTGTTATTGCTGCCGCCGCCGGTATCGTATTCCTTGCAGAAGCTGCGAATGTACGGCTTGTCATCGCCGCCGGTCTGATACTCGGAGGCATCGGGCTGACGATTGCGGGTAGACGTCGGTAATTGTTGCTCACGCGCGGGCTTGCGCACCCCGGTTACCGAAAATTATGCGACACTACCTCGGCTGTAAAGCTGTTTATGGATTCGAAATGCCTGGCTTTGAGCATCCCTCTTTCTTCAAAAATGCCTTTTATTATCAGGTAGTCGTTTTGGTTGATAATGGACCGGTATTTTTCGAAAGTGTCGGGCATCACTACGAAATTCGAATGGCCGGTCTCGTCCTCAAGCGTAATAAACACTACGTTATTAGCCGTCATCGGGCGCTGGCGGATGATCACTGCTCCGGCGGCAGAGACGACCTGGCCTTTTTTTAGGTCGAGCGTTTGCCGGGCTGAGAGAATGCCGCGGCGGTTCATTTCTTCACGGACAAATGCCATCGGATGCTTGCCGATGGATATGCCGGTCTTTCGCAGGTCGGCTTCGACCAATTGAAGATCGTGCATCTGTTTAAGGAACGATGGCTTTTGGGATTCCTCAAATGTGTCAGCGAACAGATCACCTTTGGGCTGTATAGCCAATTCCGAGCTCCATAGAGCCTCGCGGCGATGAACCGTGCCGTCAAAATTCAACGCTCCGGCGAGGCTGAGCGCACGTATCTCGCGTTTATTGATACCGGGAACGCGGTCTATCAGGTCGGCGATGCTGGTGAAAGGAACCCAGTCGCTACCGCTCCCGGTTCTGACCCGTACGATGACCTCACCCATCTCTTTTCTCAGGCCGCGCACAAAGTTGAGTCCCACGCGGACGCGTTTTTCGCCATCAACTTCCTCGACCGTAAATTCATATTGCGACTT
>JBDSCV010000040.1:0-5513 GCA_039920905.1 Pyrinomonadaceae bacterium | reverse complement strand
GAACGGTTCACGCCGCTGTTCCCGACAGTTCTACGCTCGGCCTCACCATTGTCAAAGGCTTTATGAAACAGATCGGCGTTCCGGATGACGGCATCTTGCAGTACGATGGCAGCGGCCTCTCGCGGCATGATCTGATCACGCCGTCGGCCGTCGTAACGCTCTACACCTACATGGCAAAGCAGAGCAAATATGCCCAAGCATGGAACGACAGCCTGACCATCGGCGGAGTTGACGGCACTCTCAAAAACAGATTTAAGGGAACCGCGGCCGAGGGAAATATTCGCGGCAAGACCGGAACCATAGATCAGGTCTCGGCTCTTTCGGGTTACATGACGACAGCCGGGGGCGAGCACATCGTACTCTCGATCATCGTAAACGGAGTCGCCGAACCGCGCATGAGAACATCGCTCGCGGACGACATTGTAGTAGCTCTCGCAAATTTTAATGGAAAGATAGACTGAGCGAATCGAACCATCATACCGCACCTGTTTTACCTCAAAGCTAGAGGCGTGCCCTTTTTTATGACTATTCTGACGATGCGCTAGTAAAATCGAATGTGCTGTAACGCACATACATCGGTTTTTTGGTTATACTCCTGTAGATAATTAAAAATGGGTCTATGGTAGTTAAGCCAATTATATAGGAGAATTTCTCAGCAAAGTCAAAAGAAGTTTATAAAGGTTACCGTGACGATGATTGAACCTGAACTCGCATTCTTTTAAGTGCAGATGGAAAGTCTCCTTCTTAACTCCATTGAATTTTAGCAAACGTCTTTTGGCGAATGACCAAAAGCTTTCGATGCCGTTGATATTTGAAATTTCGTTGGCAAATTCGTTGGCCGAATGATTGACACGAAAGTGTTTCGGGTAGCCGATGTCAACGAGCCCGTTATAACCTCTCCAATGATCGGAGTGGATGACGGTCTCGATGCTGACACGCCCGCGAATAATGGCCTGGAGCGTCTTTCTCGCTACATCCGGAACGATCTCGGTAAACACTTTTCCGTTTCGTTTGTAGATGCCGAAGACGATCGTTTTGCCACCAGCTCCGCGGCCTCGTTTGCCTTTGACTCGTTTGGCTCCGAAGTAGCTTTCGTCGACTTCGACCTCACCGGAAAAAGGTGACTGCCGCTGCGACTCTTCGGCCAGACGCTGACGAATTTTCAAATAGATCTGATTGACCGTTTTATGTGTCAATCCCGTTAACTCATCCGTCTTATTGGCGGTCAGATCAAGTGCAAAATACTTGATTATTTCACGAAATTTCTTTTCCGCAATTCGGGAACGCCGATAATAGCGGTTTAGTTGTTTCATCTCAGTAGTTTAGCCTATTCATTTTTAGGCTTAACTACCATAGACCCTTAAAAATTAGCGCTAATGCTTAAAGGAAAAATAGATATGTTAGTCAATTTTAAGACATCTTGTCCGGTTGTATCCATTATTATTTTGACTGTCTTCGGAGCTGCGTGTTCGAATACTGCAGGCAACAGTTCGACGGCAAACAGCGCTCCTATTGTAAAAACCGAACCCGCGAAACCGATGTCTGACAAAGGCGACGCCGTCGTGACGGGCGGCGATCTTGCATTTATGAACGACGCCGCCCCCGGCGGAATGGCGGAGGTCGAGATTGGCAAATTAGCCCTTACGAAATCGCAAAACGCCGACGTCAAAGCATTTGCACAGAAAATGATCACGACCACTCGAAGGCCGGGGACGAACTGACACAGTTGGCCGCTCAGAAAAAAAATAATGCTGAGCCCCGAACTCATGCCCGCTCACAAACAGGCAATCGAAAAACTCTCTAAGCTAAGCGGTGCCGATTTTGACAAGGAATATGTTACCGCAATGCTGGCGAACCATGAAAAAGATGTCGCGGCATTTGAGAATGTTTCGAAAACCGCCGCCGATGCCGACCTTAAGACGTTTACGATAAAAACTCTACCGACACTGATAATGCACCTTGAAATGATCAAGGGTCTTGCCGCCAAGATGGCTATTAAGGAAGAGGGAATAAATTTACGGCGTTAAGGAATTATAATCGTAACATCGGTTTTATCCATCTTCTTTAATACGTCACTGACGGTACGGATATTTTACATTTGCCCGCTTGCGGTTTTGGCGGCTGTCGAAAAAGGGGGAACAAAAAATGGTAACCAGAACAGATACAATTGGCAGAACTGATACGGACAGCCCAAGCCTTATGCTGGAAAATTGGGGCGGAAAGATCATCCGCTACGGCTTAGTGATAATTCTGATCGCGGTCGGTGCACTAAAATTTACGACTTATGAGGCGGAGGGCATTCAGGGGCTGGTCGCCAATTCGCCGCTGATGTCGTGGACATACGGCATTTCTAGCGTCCGCACGTTTTCAGCGATCCTCGGTGTTATTGAGATCACGCTCGGCGTTCTGATCGCAACCCGACCTTTCGCACCAAAAGCGTCCGCGATCGGTAGCATCGGTGCAATCCTGATGTTTCTCATCACGCTCAGCTTTATCCTGACGACGCCCGGCGTCTGGCAGGCCGGCTATGGATTTCCGTTCCCGTCGCCGATGCCGGGGCAGTTTCTGATAAAAGACATTATGCTGCTCGGTGCCGCGGTCTGGACGGCAGGCGAAGCTTTACGGGCGGCAGATCGGATGCCGATGCGGGACAACAGTTAGATAATTTTATGTTCGCCGCATGGGCGAATCAAACAATTTGTAAATTTAAATCGCTCGGCGATTTATGAAAAAGAGGGGAGAAAGATGACTAAAACAAATAGTGGAAAGATCGTATTCGGCTCACTGCTGCTCGCGGCGGCGATGACCGTTCAATTAATTCCGGTGACGCCCACCAGCGCCTCCGATCATATAGATTCACCTATAATCACGCAGGACAGAGGCTCGGATATAGCCGACACCTACGCGTTTGTCGATCCTAACGACAGCTCGAAAGTTGTGCTAATTATGAGCACCCAAAGCTTTATTGTTTCGGGTGAGCATTTTGGAATGGCGATTTTTGACAGCAATATTCGCTATCGCTTTGAGATCGAGAATACGGGCGACGCTAAGGCTGACACTTATGTTGACGTACTTTATTCAAAAGGCCTTGGTCGCGTGACCACTCAAACTGCGACCATCGAATTGCCAAATGGCAAGAAATTTACGGCGCCGACTACGGCTTCGGATCAGGAGTATCGGGCGATTGAACCGACCATTACGAATGACAGAGCAAGCGGCGCGTCATTTTATGGCGGCGTCGCCGACGATCCATTTTTTCTCGACGATACGGGTGCAAACCGGATGGTCGCTTCATCCATCAAGAATCCGGGACATCCCGACACGTCTTTGTTGAGCGAGCGCGGCGGACGTGACACATACGCCGGTTTTAACACGCTGATAACGGCAGTTAGCGTTCCGGCGTCGATGCTCCGGGGCAAAGCCGCCAATGTGATCGGAATTAATGCCGTCACGCAAAGACGCAAAAACCAGAAGATCAGAGATAACGGTGTCGTCGAAGGCGAAGGTGATTGGGTAACCATTGACCGCGACGGCGGCCCGCTCGTAAACAACGGTCTGATTCCGCCAGCGCGGAAAGACGAATACAATGCCGCCTCGACGGAGGATGACGCAAAAGGCAGATTCAAAGATGACATCATCAAATCGTTGAAAGGACTGGGAACCGACGATGTCCACATCGGAATGCTCGCAAAAGCGGCTGTCGAAAAGGGCGACATTTTGCGGCTCGACTTAACCGTGCCAAACAGAGGCTCCGGCGGCGGAAATAACAAGGACGGCGGTTTTGGCAAGATGGGCGGACGCCGCTTGCAGGACGACGTGGTTGACGGTGTTTTTACTATCATCAACAACGGCAAGCCGCTGAGTGATAAAGTAAACGGCAACGACGTGCCATTCCGCAATCAGTTTCCGTTTGTCGCCAACCCGACACAACCATTCCCCCCCGAAAGCGGACCTGATGACCACACGCGGCAGTAGCGCTGCATATTGTTGCCCGTGTCAAAGTTTAAACAGCCTCAACACGGGCTTTTTTTGAAGGAGGCTCGATAGCAATCTTGCCAACTTTTAACCAAGTTATAATCAAGGAGGATAGTAATGTTAGACAGAAAAGATAGAAAAACCGTACTGATTGCCATTTTTTTAATGGCGGCGATGGCAATTCAATTTACGCCCGTGCAACAAACCAATGCATCCGACCATATTGATGGGCCGCAATTAGCCAACGACCATGCGTCGGACATCAATGATATGTATTTTTTTCTTGACCCGAACGACAATTCGAAAGTCGTAATGGTTATGACTGTTAACCCGTTTCTGATTTCTTCGGAGATTATCGGTCAAGCAATTTTCGACCATAATGTCCGCTACCGTTTCGAGATTGAGAATACCGGCGACGCGCAACCGGATCTCAATGTTGACGTTACATTCACACGCGGACTTGGGCGCGAGACAGGACCGCAGACCGCTACTATTAGGCTTCCTAACGGACGCACATTTACGGCGCCGACAAACGTCCCGACGCAGGGCGCCGACACATCGGATATTAATCCGCCTGCTTTAGTAGTAACAAATGACGCGGTGAGCGGAGTCAGTTTCTTTGCAGGTGTAACCGACGACCCATTTTTCTTAGACAATACTGCCGCTAACCGCTTTGTGTTGTCCTCGGTTCGCAATCCGGGCAATCCTAATCGACAGGTATTTGCCAATCGTGCCGGGTTTAATGCGCCGGATGGTTCAAACCCAAATTCCGACCACCAGAGAGCAGGTCAGCTTCCGGGCCAGGCACTGAATCTAGGTCTAGACCAAGGCGCTGGACGCGACACTTACTCTGGTTTCAGTACGCTGACAATCGAGGTCAGTGTTCCGGTGGCGCTGGTGCGCGGCACAGGGTTCGAACTCGGCGTGAACGGAGTAACACAACGTCGGCATGATCAAGCGGTTCAACCCAACGGGCAGGTTATTGGGTTCGGTCAGTTTATAACCGTTGACCGCGAAGGCAACCCGCTGGTTAATAACGGACTTATTCCCCCCGCCCGCAAAGACGAGTATAATGGCTCTCCAACGACTGCCGATGCGAGTGGCGCTTTTAGAGCAGATATTATGCAATCGCTCCAAAATTTTGGCACGAATCCAGCGAATATTGCGGCTCTCCTGAATGTGATTCAGGTGCGCGGCGATATTCTTCGGCTCGACATCCGGGTTCCGAACAGCGGACCGGGCGGCGGCAACAACGCCAATGGAGGCCCTGCGAACAACGGCGGCCGTCGTTTGCAGGATGATGTGGTTGACGGTACTTTTACGATTATCAACAACGGTGTGCCGTTAGGTGATTTCGTTGACCGCAACGATTTCGAGTTCGGGAACACATTTCCGTTCGTCGCGCCCCAAGTTATGCCGAATCCGAATGGCATCAATAGCCGCGATACCAGAATACGCATGTAACTTAGACAATCTTTGTTCGCGCCGAAGGTCGATAATTTTCGGCGCGAACATTTTGCAATAAAAAACGAGGCAAA
>JBDSCV010000039.1:0-7166 GCA_039920905.1 Pyrinomonadaceae bacterium | reverse complement strand
ATTAATCTCGTTCCACTGCCATTGCTACGGAATTACCGCCGCCGAGACAAAGAGCAGCAATGCCTCGTTTCACGCCACGCCGTTTCATTTCATAGAGCAGTGTCGTCAAGACACGTCCGCCCGAGTTGCCTATCGCATGGCCGAGTGCAACGGCGCCGCCGTTGACGTTGACTTTCTCCATATCGAGTCCGAGTTCCTTCATCACGCCGAGGGCCTGCACCGAGAATGCCTCATTCAGCTCAAACAGATCAACGTCTTTCATATCCCAACCGGCTTTCGCGAGCACGTTTTGCACGCCTTTGACCGGTGCCATCATTATCAGTTTTGGCTCGATGCCCGAAGTCGCCGACGCCACAATGCGTCCAAGCGGCTCGATACCAAGGCTGGCAGCGTTCTCCGCTGATGTAAGGACCATAGCCGAAGCTCCATCGTTCACACCCGGAGCATTACCCGCAGTCACCGTTCCGCCGTCTTTTTTGAATGCCGGTTTCAGTTTGCCGAGATTTTCGACAGTCGTTTCGGGCCGCACTGGCTCGTCATAATCGAGTATGAGCGGATCGCCCTTCTTTTGCGGGATCTCTATCGAGACAAGTTCGTCCTTAAATCGGCCAGATTGCTGAGCTTCATGCGCCTTTCGGTGCGAGTTGAACGCAAAATTATCCTGCTCCTCCCGCGTGATCTGGTATTTATCGGCGACAAGCTCGCCAGTGTTGCCCATATGCCAATTCTCGAACGGGCACCAGAGCCCGTCATGTATCATCAGATCGAGAGCCGTCTGGTTGCCCATTTTATAACCGTCACGTGCACCGGGCAGCGCGTATGGGATGTTAGACATTGATTCCATACCGCCGGCGACGACGTATTCCGCGTCGCCAAGCTGCACCGCCTGCGAGGCCAGAGCTACGGCTCGCAAACCGGAGCCGCAGACCATATTGATCGTCAATGCCGAAACTTCGGACGGAAGGCCGGCTTTCAAAGCCGCCTGCCTCGCCGGAGCCTGACCGATCCCAGCCGATACGACACAGCCCATAATGACCTCATTAACCTTTTCGTCGCTTATTCCCGCGCGTTTGATTGCCTCTCTGATAGCAATGGCTCCGAGATCTGGAGCCGAAAATCCTTTTAGCAATCCCTGAAATTTTCCTGTCGGCGTCCGAGCTGCGCTGATAATTACCGCCTTTTTGATATCTGTCATCTATGTTTACGTTCCCTTTATAATTTACTCTGTATATATCTTATGATGAATGGCTGGAGGGTTCAAATTCAGGCCATGAAGACACGAATACATAACTTTCTTATCGCAAATGCGTAAACAACATTTGTTTTGACACAAAAATTCAGTTAGCTTTTTGCTGAATAAACCCTTTAGACCGTTCAATTTTTGACGAGGTTACAAAATCCGTATGTTCAAATCAAATACTTTCCATTTTCCTTCGAACCTTATGCGCTTCACTGGTTTTGCTATTTTTCTGATTTCGACAATCCTTCTGACAAATGTTGCCACTCAATCGCAAACGGCGGTTGCCGCTCCAAAGAAAGATGACCCGCTCAAGAATTTACAATATCGGCTGATCGGTCCGTTTCGGGGCGGGCGATCTGGATCGGTGGAGGGTATTGCCAGCCAACCAAATGTATATTATTACGGTTCAACCGGCGGCGGAGTTTGGAAAACGACGGATGCCGGTGCGAATTGGCTAAATGTCTCTGATGGCTTTTTCAAAACCGGGTCGGTCGGCGCGATAGATGTAGCGGACTCGGATCCGAATACCATTTACGTCGGCATGGGCGAAGAGACCTTACGCGGCAATGTTTCGAGCGGTGACGGCGTTTATAAATCCATCGACGGCGGAAAGACCTGGAAAAATATGGGTCTAACGGAAACACAGCAGATCTCGCGTGTTCGTGTAAATCCAAAGAATCCTGACATCGTTTACGTGGCGGCCATCGGACATCTCTGGGGCAATAATGAACAGCGCGGCATTTTTAGAAGCAAAGACGGCGGAAAGTCCTGGGAAAAAGTGCTTTACCGAAATGGAGAAACCGGTGCGAGCGATCTTATTCTCGATCCGACCAATCCGAACACGATCTACGCAGCCTTTTGGCAGATCGGCCGCAAACCATATCGGATGGACAGCGGCGGCGACGGCGGCGGACTTTTCAAATCCACCGATGGCGGCGATACCTGGGTGGAAATTACACGGAATCGAGGCCTTCCGGCGGGAATTCTGGGCAAGGTTGGTGTCGCGGTGTCGCCGGTAAATTCGAACCGTGTTTGGGCCATGATCGAAAACAAGGATGGCGGACTTTTCCGTTCGGACGACGCTGGCGATACTTGGCAACGTGTCAGCGAAAGCGCCAACATCCGTCAGCGGCCCTGGTATTACACCCGTGTTTACGCCGATACTGAAAATGTCGATACGGTTTACGTTCTCAATGTCCAGTTCAACAAATCGATCGACGGAGGGCGAACATTCAATACGATCGGCGGTTCCCACGGTGATCACCATGACCTTTGGATAAGCCCCGTGGATTCGAAGAAAATGATAAACGGCAACGACGGCGGGGCGACCGTTAGTGTGAACGGCGGAGCTACTTGGACCGACGAGGACCAACCAACGGCGCAGTTTTACCGTGTCGCAACAGACAACGATTTTCCTTACAATATTTACGGCTCTCAGCAGGACAATTCGAGTGTGCGGATAGCGTCGCGTTCGGGTGGCTTTGCCATTACTACCGGCGACTGGTTCGCCGTCGGCGGCGGAGAGTCGGGCTGGATAGCACCGCATCCGGAAAACTCCGACGTTGTTTTCGCGGGAAGCTACGACGGGCTTTTGACGCGGTTCAACCGTAAAACAGGTCAGGAACGCAACGTCGATGTGTACCCCGATAACACGATGGGTTCGGGTGCCGATGTTATTAAATATCGCTTTCAATGGAACTTTCCAATAATGTTTTCGCCGCACAAGACTGGCGGAAAATCGGTTCTGTACACCGCCGCCAATGTTCTCTTTCGATCGCTTGACGAAGGCCAATCGTGGCAGGCAATCTCGCCCGATCTGACTCGTAACGATAAGGCCCGGCAAAAAACATCCGGTGGCCCGATCTCGCAGGACAATACAAGTATTGAATATTACGACACGATATTTACCGTCGATGAATCACCGGTAAAAGCCGGAGTGATCTGGACTGGCAGCGACGACGGCCTCGTGCAGATGAGTCAGGATAACGGGCAAAATTGGAGTAATGTGACGCCAAAAGATATGCCTGAATGGGTTCAGATAAACCAGTTGCGGGCGTCGCCTTTTGATGCGGGGACTGCCTATGTAGCGGCAGTCAATTACAAAAACAATGATCTAAAGCCGTATCTGTACAAAACAAACGACTACGGCAAGACGTGGAAAAAGATCGTCAATGGCATTCCGACTGACCAATTTACCAGGGTTGTAATTGAGGACCCTAACAAACGCGGTTTTCTTTACGCCGGGACGGAACGCGGTATTTATTTTTCAACCAATGACGGTGAGAATTGGCAGAGCCTTCAGTTAAATCTGCCAATAGTGCCGATCTCGGATCTGACAATTCAGAAACGCGAAAATGACCTTGTCGTTGCAACGCACGGCCGCTCGTTCTATGTGCTCGACAATTTATCCGTTCTTTATCAGCTAGCCGACGCACAAAAAGCCGAGGCGTTTCTCTTCAAACCCGAAGATGCTTACCGGACGGCTGGCGGTGGCGGATTTAATCTGCCGGCCACGGCAACCGTCGGCCGCAATCCGCCTAGCGGAGCCGTCGTTAATTATTATTTGAAAGATAAATCGACAAAGGAAGTTACGTTGGAGTTTCTGGATGCGAGCGGCAAGGTTTTGCGCAAATTCGGCAAAAAGGCAGAGCCGTCAGTGTCTGCTGGCCAGACGTCACCGGAACAGCAAAATGCTGCTCCCGGTGCCGATCCGCCGCTTCCCGCCGAGGCCGGACTAAATACATTTGTCTGGAATTATCGTATGCCGAATGCCGCGACGGTTCCCGGGCTGATAATGTGGGGAGGCTCTCTCGCAGGGCCGCGGGTTGCTCCAGGCAAATACCAAGTGCGTTTGAGCATCGACGGCAAGGGGATCTCGACCGAGAGCTTTGCCTTGAAAGCTGACCCACGTCTTTTGACCACGAGCGACGATTTCGGAAAACAGTTCGATCTTATGTCAAAGATCAATAAAAAGTTGACCGACACGCACAACGCGATTCTCGATATCCGTGACACACGTGCGCAGCTTGAGAATATCTCGCGACGGTTAAAAGGCCCGGAGCAAAAAGATCTGATCGATAAAGCGAAGGAAATTTCTAAGAAATTGACCGATATTGAGGAATCTCTGATGCAGACTAAGATAAAAAGCGGTCAGGACGCTTTGAATTATCCGATCAGGCTCAACAACAAGCTCGCCGCGCTAGGCTCGTCGGTTGACGGTTCGGACGATGCCCCGACAGCGCAGTCGTACGTCGTGTTTAATGATCTGACGGCTCAGATTGACGCTCAGCTAACGATGCTGGCAAAGATCAAATCGGAGGATATTGGTGAGTTTAACAAGCAGTTTGCGGCGAAAGGCTTGCCGGTGATAATTCCCCGGAAATAGCGGCGGCTATTCGCCTATATCTTCGTTCCAGATCTCAGGATTTGCGGCGATATAGGCGCTCAGCATCTCGATGCATTCCTGCGAATTCATGTCGATGATCTTAACTCCGTTTTCACGGAGCCATTCGATACCGCCCTGGAACGTCACAGATTCGCCGACGATTACCGTGCCGATGCCAAATTGACGCACCAAACCGCTGCAATACCAGCACGGCGCAAGTGTAGTCACCATTATTGTATTGCGATAACTGCGCTGACGGCCGGCCTTGCGGAAAGCATCTGTTTCGCCGTGAATAGACGGATCGCTTTCCTGCACCCGGCGGTTATGCCCGCGTCCGAGCAGGATACCATCGCCATCAAAAAGAGCGGCTCCGATCGGTATGCCGCCTTCCGCAAGACCGATTTTAGCTTCTTCGATGGCAATCGTGAGCATTCCTCGATGATCTACTTTTGGACTCATTGTTCTAAAACTGTTTTAAGATTTTGCATTCGTGCGTCGTTAATAGCTTTATCACGCAGACATACACGATAGCCGACCCAGATCATAATAATTCCGACAAATTCGCCAATATATAGAGCCTCGACGATACCGGCCTTGGCCATACCGCCGCCGATGCCCGGCAGCAGAGCTCCAACTGAGATCAGAATATTCCCGATCATCCGATTTCGCCCGCATGCAGATCGCGCATATTGAAACGCACTAAATGCCGCAGAACCGATCAAAAATATCGCCGAATATGTATTAATGAAAGGCGTCAGGAGACGGACCCATTGCCATTCGAGGGATGCTCCGCTCGGGCGAAATGTCTCAAGCAGAGCCGTATTGACCGGCGAGAGCAAAACACATATGCTGCTCAAAATAATAAAAGGGACGGTTATCGACGACAGAATATCGGCGTTTGGTTTTTTCAAATGCAGATAAACAGAGCCTTGGGCAAGCGGGTAGCCGCCGAGAATCGCACCGGCGACGTACCACAATTTATTCTTAACTGGAGTATTGCCCGTGAGAGTTATAAGAGATTCGAGAAATGTCCCAAGCCCGTATGTGAAAACACCGATTGCCCACCACAATAAATGCGTGCCGCCTTTTTGCCTGTACCGTCGGCCAATATCCGACAGGAAAAATAACGAAAATATCGTTGTCAGTATCGGAAGATAATGTACGGGTTGAAGCCCGCTGGGATTTTCAATCATATACAATTGCGATCTTTTCGCACCAACATATCGCCTTAGATCACTTGTTAATAAATACTAGAGAATCTTGATATTATTTCAATCAAGGAGAATTTTGTGTCGCAAACATTTACAAACGGTGATTTTTTGGTATTTCAACTCGAAAGTGGCTTTGCACTATTGCGTCTGCTTGATGTGGAAGACTTGAATGGTGAAAAGACGTGGCACGTGGCCGCGTATAGCGATCTTTTTCCAGATGTTGATAGTGCAGAAGCTGCATCGGCGTTTCCTCAAAACTTATCGCCGAGTAACACTCATATTGCACTTACAAACCGGGCTTTCGAGAGTACGCAGGTTGCGAAGATCTCAAATGTGCCTCTCACCGACGAAGAAAAAGCTGGTCTGGCTGAGTGGAATACCGACCCAGACCGAAATGTGTCCGACAGATCCGTGCGATTAATGCTCGGTTTACGATGATTTGATCTTTCTTTCCGAAGGTCTGACAAAAGGTACCGCGCTGTCGGCAAAATGTTTCAGAGGACTGATCGGGTTTTCCACACTTTGGACAAAACATAAGGGTCGCTATAAATAGCCTTACGACAAAGAGGTGCGCAAGTTCATCCCAACTTTCGCCGTTTCAGTTCCCTGGCGATCAGTTCCAGTTCGCGGCTTACCTGCCCGGCCGCCGACGAATTCTCGTTCGCACGGCGGATCAGATACGGTACTGCGTCGGCGACAGGGCCGTAGGGGACATATTTTGAGACATTGTAACCGTTCGCACCGAGGACATACGAAATGTTGTCGCCCATACCGTAAAGCTGCGAATAGAAAATATTTGGGTGGTTGGGTGGGACTCCCATTTCATGCATCAAGGCCGCGAGCCGCTGGCTGCTGATCTCGTTGTGGGTAGCGGCAACGAACGCCATATCTTTGAAATGTCGCATACAATATTCGATGGCGGCATTATAATCGGCGTCAGTTCCAGCCTTATTTTCGTGAATCGGCGATGGATAGCCCATCTCCGCCGCGCGCTCACGCTCCTTTTCCATATATGCTCCGCGAACGAGTTTTACGGCAAGGATAAATCCGTCATTTTTAGCTTGACGACGCGTAGTTTTTAGATATTGGAACCGGTCGGGGCGGTACATCTGCAGCGTGTTAAAAACGATCGCCGTCTCGCGGTTAAATTTCTCCATCATCTCGATTGCAAGGCGGTCAATTGCATCCTGAATCCACGAATCCTCGGCATCGATAAAGACCGGCTGGCCGACTGAATATGCGTAGTCGCATATTTCGTTGATGCGTTTGAAGATACGTTCACATTTAGCCTGGCTCTTGGCGTCGAGTTTCTTTTTCTTGCTCAGTCTTT
>JBDSCV010000038.1:0-7370 GCA_039920905.1 Pyrinomonadaceae bacterium | reverse complement strand
AGCGTCGTCGCGTTTGGCCCGCAGCCGACGATAGACGGATAGCCCCAGAAATCAGCGTTGCGGCGGCGAAAAGTGTATTCGACCTCGGCCTGAACTTCATATTCCATTTTTGCGCGTCCGGCCATCGCCATTGAGCGCATTTGTGCCTCCGTCGTTATGTCGATCGCATGCTGGAGCAATTTTAGTTCGTATGGCGATTTGATCTGCCGAAGATCGGCGAAGATCGGCTGCGCATTTTCGATCTTGTAACCGGCGACCTGCTTGGAAAACTCGTTCTCAACGCGAAATTCCCGCAAACCGTCAGAGTCGCGGTCGCTATCGGGCAAAAGCAGATAAACTATCTGTAAATTCTCATCCTTTTTGTCTTTTAGTGTTTGCAGGTACGCATCGCGTTCTGAGGCACTAACTATATTCTTGATACCGGAAACTCGCTCCGCGTCCTCGTTTGCGTACATCTTGCCGTTCCACGTCTCATTTTGCGGATTACGCTTCGGCAAAAAGATGGTTTCGGTGACAGTGCCGCCGTCTTTTTTTATGACAAGCGTCGCACCGGCCTGTTTCAGGTTTGTCAGATAATAGAGGTTGTTCTCCTGCCGGAACACGTAATCGACGTCGTTAGTATAGAGTTTGTGCTCTGCGCTAAAGAGGATCATGACGCTCTTGTCAGCCATTGCTGCTGCGACGGACGCACGGCGGCGGGCAAGCTCGGTTTGACGTTCAGCGGTTGTAAATTTAGGCTCGGGCGGCGTGATGGGGATCGACGTCGGCCCCTCGAAAGCTCTGAGCGGTATCGCGGCGGCCATAAATACAAAGAGAGAAAATATCGCGGTCGTTTTTTTCATTTCAAAACCTCAATTGCTACGTCTCGGGACGACGTATTTCCAAAATAATCGGTGGCAAAGACGCGTAATAAGTAGATGCCTTTTTCGAATGCGGCGGCGTCGAGAAAATCTTCGTGAAACTCATTGTCCCGAACGGCGTTAGTGACGATGTAGTTAAATATCGTCTCGCCGGTCGCACCTGACTTGCTTCCGGGAGCATAAACCAGCTTTATACTCTCATGTGCGGGCAGCCGGTCAACCGTGATCGTCCATTTTGTATCTGTCACGATGCTTGCGTCGATTTTCAAAAGCTGGTAACCGAGCCGATAAATGCCCAACCGGCGGCGTTCCGAGTTTCCGTCAGCCTGATCGAAGGCCTTGACGACAACGCGTGTTTTTCCGGTAATCTTTATACGCGAATCTTTGTCCGTGTTTTCGATTTCCTGCCAGTTTTCATCAAACAGCGATACTTTTTCAATCGTTGGCGGCCGTGACTCGGTAAGATTTGGAAACATCAAAGCGTCAAGAGCATTCATCTCGTTGCCGCTGCGTCCGGCGATGAGGTGAACGTGATTCATCGAATTCAAAGTGCCGATGGGTTCACCGGCCTTAAATTTTGCACCTCGCGGAATGCGTACGGCGATCAACTTTCCAGCCGTATCTTTCTCAAACTGAAAACGCTCATCGCCAAACGGCGCCGACGCTTCATCGCGGCCAAGACGGATGTGTATATAGCCCAGTGTCGGCATTCGGATTAGCTCACGCAGCGTTCCAAAATTTTCCGCCGCGACAGGGAGTAAAACCTTTTCGTCGCGGATAAATCGGGCGGTCTCGCCATAACTGCCCGCGATATCCAGCCCATTGTGAAACCATACCTCATCGTTTCCGTCTTTTATTTCGCCTCGTATCTCGCCAAGCGTTCCGGCAATGTCACGCTTAGCCTCCGGCGGATCGAATGGCCAACGGGCTGGCTGAGCCGCCCGGAAATTCTCTGGTTTGTCCCGAAGAGCATCTTTTTCGTCCGTAGTGATGTGATGTCCCGCAGTTGTAGACCCGAATTTGCGAATTAGCCGGTTTTCGCTGTCGGCGACGAGCAAATCGCGGCTGCTCGCAAATGCCAAACCGGACGGACGATTAAAGTGGGAGTTCGCGGCAACACCATCCTCCAGTCCTCGCTGTTGGGCGGAGATGGTTTTGACGACCGGAAAAGTCCCTCCGCCGATCTGCCGGATCGCATTGCCGTCGGCGACAAAGATCGAACTGTATTTATCGACCGCGATTGCCGTTGGCTGAACAAATGAAGATGCGGACAACAACCCGTCTTTCAAGTCACCTTCGCCGTCACCGGCAAGCGTCCAGACGCGTCCGTCTGTTTCGACAACACGGATGCGGCGATTGCCCGTGTCGGCGACAAGCAGCTTGTCCTGCCAAACTGCAATGCCGCACGGCGTGTCGAATTTCGCTTGATCGCCGACACCATCGGCGTAACCGTTACCACTGCCTGTGAGCGTTGTGACCATTCCGTTTTCGATCACGCGGATGCGGTCGTTGTAGGTGTCGGCGACGTAGATCTTACCCTCGCCAACAGCGATACCTATCGGAGCATTGAATAGTGCCGCCGCCGCCTCGCCGTCAGCAAATCCTGAGCGGCCTTCGATACCGGCCATGAGCGAGACAATGCCTTTTGAATCGATGGATTTTATGGTATGCGATCCTGAATCAGCGACGAACAGATTGCCTGCGGTGTCGAATGCGATCGCGGACGGTGTCTCGAAACCTTCGGCAAAAACCGAAAGCGATTCACCCTTCAACAACCAAATCTTTCCGTTCTCTCCGTCAGACACGTAAACGTCGCTGCCTTTTACCGCGACAGCAAACGGTTCGCCAAATTCACCATTTGTTCCGGCGGCAGTAGCAACATATCGGAATGGGGCCGCCTCATCTCTGGCGCCTGCAAAAATCCATAGAACCACCGCTAAAGACGCAAGTAAAAATAGAGACGCCGCGAGGGTAAGTCCTGAGTTTCGAGTTGTAAGTTTTTTTCTGGCTCTCGGCGGATTCATTTATTGGTATGTTCAAACGTGTTCTGTTACTATATCGGCATAGCAATTATTGCGGAAGCCTGCACGTGAGTAAGGGCGAACTTTTTCAATCGGGGGATAAAAATTTATGTTTTCATTACAAGATCTGCTCGGTCAGGAGCAGGGAACACAGGCGGTAGATCAGATCAGCCAAAATGTCGGTGCTGACAATTCATTGGTCAGTTCGGCGATTTCAATGGCACTGCCGGCGTTAATAAATGGCCTTGCTAACAACGCCTCGACGCCTGAAGGTGCCGAGAGCCTCAACACCGCTCTCGATGAGGACCACAGTGGCGGTGGTGTTTTGGGCAATCTCGGCGGGCTTGCTGGTATGATATTTGGCGGCGGTCAGCAGGCTGCCCCGCCTCCGCAAGCCGACGCGGGCGGCATACTCGGACATATTTTGGGGAACGGCCAGGGGCAGGTCGCCCAGGAAGTCAGCCAAAAATCCGGCCTCGGAATGGGACAAGTCGCCCAGATCCTAATGTTTCTCGCCCCGATCGTCATGGGCTATCTCGGCAAACAAAAGAAGCAGCAAGGCGTCGGAGCCGACGGTTTAGGCGGTATTCTCGGCGGATTGCTCGGCGGCGGCCAGTCCCAGCCGCAATCCCAATCATCCGGCAACGCAATGATCGATATGGCGTCAAATGCCCTCGACAGCGACCGCGACGGCAGCGCAATCGACGACATCGCGTCGATGGCGTTTAAGTATATGACAAATAAATAGCGTTTCCCGCTAATTTGCTGAAGGCCGTCGCGTGGCAACAGTCGCGGCGGTTTTTTGTTTGTGAAACAAATACGAAAATCTTGCGTGAACTGTCAATTCAGTATCCGCATCCAAATTGGTTCGAACTTTTCTGTAATCATCAAGGAGTTTATGACCTATAACACTTTCGTCCGCCGTATTTTTTCGGGTACAATGATCGCTTTATTCGGTATTGGGACGCTTGTTCATGCCCGGCCGATGCCGCAGAATGTTTTTGTCCAACAGGAAGAAAGCAAGAAGCTGCCGCCCGTAAATTACATTCGCAGCCGTACGATCGATATCGAGCACCTCGACATCGACCTCAGGTTCATTTGGGAAAAAGAGCAGGCGATGGGCGTTACGACCGTTACTTTCAAACCTTTTGCTGATGCCGACGAAATCACCCTTGACGCGGCAGTGATGACGATCAATTCGGTCGTCCTCGCCAATGGAACCGTCCTCAAATACGCCTATGACGGCACGAGAGACGGTGACAATCTTGAAATCTCTCTTGACCGGGTTTATAAAAGCGGCGAGGAAGTGCAGATCAAGATCGACTACAAAACAAATTACGTCAATAAGGCGGACGATGTAACGGGAATACTAGGCGGCTTTGGCCGGGGGCTGAGATTTGTGAAACCAACCGCCAACTATCCGAATAAGCCGCGCCAGATCTGGTCGCAGGGCGAAAGCGAATTTAACCGTTATTGGTTTCCCGGGTACGACAGTCCGAACGATTTCCGCACGACCGACATCCACGTCACGGCCGCGAAACCGTTCTTCGTCGTCTCGAACGGTAAATTGATCGAGACGAAAGAAAATGCCGACAACACCCGCACGTTTTTCTGGAAAATGGATCAGCCTTATACAAACTACCTGACGTCTATTGTCGTCAGTGAGACGACACCCGTCGTGCAGGATTTTGACGGCGTTCCGGTTTATAATTTCGGCTACACGAACGAAACGAAAGAAGTAGCCGCAACGGTCAAGAATCTACCTGCGACGATGAAATTTTTCTCGGAAGTTACAGGCGTCAAATATCCGTACGCGAAATATTCGCAGGCATTTGTCGAAGATTTTGGCGGCGGGATGGAAAATATTTCGGCGACGACACAGATTGAGGAGATGATCCACGACGAACGCGAACTGCTTGACGGCGACAGCGAATCGCTGCAATCTCACGAGCTGGCGCACCAGTGGTTCGGCGATTATGTCACCTGCCGCGACTGGGGTCAGATCTGGCTCAACGAGAGTTTTGCGACCCATATGCAGACGATGTGGACCGAGAAACTGAAGGGCCACGATGAGTTTCTTTACTCTGACATTCGCGATAACCACGATCAGGTCCTAAACGTTTGGAACCAAGGCAACCGCCGGCCGATCGTCACAAAATTTTACGCAAACAAGGACGCGTTGTTTGACCGTTACGCTTATCCGGGCGGCGGCTCTGTTCTCCACATGTTGCGAAAGCATCTCGGCGACAAGCTTTTCTCGGCCTCGCTGAAGCATTACCTGACGGTCAACGCCCATCAGCCTGTCTCCACCGAAGATTTCCGCATCGCCATCGAGGAAACGACTGGTCAGTCGATGGACTGGTTCTTTGATGAGTGGTTATACAAAATGGGCCATCCCATATTCGACGTTACGCAGAGTTACGATACGGCGACGAAAAAACTGACCCTCAATGTAAAGCAAACGCAAGAGATAGACGTCAACAATGAATATCCGCAGACCGAGTTTTTTCAAACATGGGTTGATGTCGAGATCGACAACCGCATCGAACGCGTCTGGCTGAAGCCGCAGGCTGAGAACATTTTCACATTTGATTCAGCAACAAAGCCAAAGCTCGTCAGTTGGGACTACGAGAGCACGCTATTAAAGGAAATGAAGTTCGAGAAATCGACCGACGAGCTTCTTTATCAGATGGCCAACGACAAAGATGTTCTCGGACGCCGGTGGGCAATGGACGAACTCGAAGGAAAAGTCGCGAATGCCGCCGAAAAGGAACGCCTCGTTGCCGCTCTTATTACATCGGCAGAGAAAGATCCGTTCTGGCGGATTCGCCGTGCTGCCCTGGCGGTGATCGTGGCTGGCTATTCTCCAGACCCTCCGCAGGGGCAGGCTCGTCCCGCCGCAAAGCTCGACGTTAAGGTTGAAGCGGCTGTTTTAAGGCTTGCTAAGGATCGGGAAGCACTCATCCGGGCGGACGCCATTGAGTTTCTTGGCGACACGCAATACCCAAAGCACGCTGGCGTTTACCTTGAGGCACTCAATGACCGCAGTTATCAGGTGATCGACTATGCAGCGATAGGCCTTGCTCAGACAAAGGATTCGCGGGCCTTTGACGCTCTGTTAAAACTGACCGTTACTCCGTCGTGGAAGCGGCGAATCCAGATCGCCGGACTCAACGGCCTTGCCTGGCTCGCGGACAAGCGCGGTTTTGAGATCGGTTACAAGGCAGCGACTGACAATACTCTGCCTGCCAATATTCGCGGTTTGGCATTAACCCTGATCGGAGCAACCGGCAAAGGTAACCCGCGGGCCTTTCCGGTGGTCATCGAAAAGCTCAAGATCGCTATCGAGGGATCGGATTTAGCCGCCATCTATGACGGCTTGGACGCACTTATTCGAATTGCCGACCCGCGCGGTCAGGAGGTCTTTGACATGCTCAGGGTGAAATTCAAGGACCAACCCGATGTGATGTCGGCTATCGAGCCATACGAGGCCGAATTCAAAGCGGCTTTCAAGCCGTAATAACGTGAGTCGCGTGTTTTTGGGTTGACTCGGAACACGCGACTCTTTAAACTCTGTAATTTGAGACGTGGTGAGTTATTGCAACTTGCGGCCACGTAAAATAAACGCTAAACAGCAAGAGTGTCAGCAATGATTTATCGAAACTCTGTGCTTGTTTGGCACAGAGTTTTTTGTTTATGGAGTTAGCATCGCCGAAAGATAAAAATATCGAGAAGCTTTTAGAAAATTTATTCGGTCGATTTGGAAAGACGAATTTCGAACTTACCAACTATTGGGATGGCGATTTGTGCGCTATCGGGCTAAGAAACTCATCTGACAAAGAGTTTTTGATTTATGTTTCGACATGGGCGATACAAGAAAATCGATATTTCGTTGAGATTGAAGATTCTGATAGTGAAGTAGTTCTGAATGGTTATACAAATGGAAATCGTAATGAGTTGGAGTTTGAAGAAGTTTGTCAGCTTGTAGCGAAATATTTTCGATTACAACCAATTTATGAAAAGTAATTTTCTTGACTTACTAAAAGAAAAGATCGTCGTTTTTGACGGGGCGATGGGGACGTATTTGCAGTCTTTGAATATCTCGATCGACGACTGGGGCGGGCCTAACTTTGAGAACTGCTCTGAGAATTTGCTCTACACACGGCCCGACGCGATCGAGACGGTTCACACGGCGTTTTTGGATGTCGGGTGCGATGTGATCGAGACAAACAGTTTTGGCGGGAGCGAGGTGGTGTTGGTCGAGTTTGGGATCGCGGACAAGACCTACGACGTAAATCTGAAGGCCGCGCAACTCGCGAAACGGGTGGCGAGCGGTTATTCGACATATGACAAACCTCGTTTTGTCGCGGGTTCGATAGGTCCGGGAACCAAGCTGCCGACGCTTGGGCATATCACTTACAACGACCTTAAGGACGCGTATCGCGAACAGGTTCGCGGTCTTGTCGATGGCGGTGCCGACCTTTTGATG
>JBDSCV010000037.1:0-5085 GCA_039920905.1 Pyrinomonadaceae bacterium | reverse complement strand
GTAAGCTACACATGGGTCAAGAAGCTGCTGCAAGGGGCTGGGATGGTAGCTAAGGACCGGCCGCGAAAGAAGCACCGGCGGAGGCGAGCCCGGAAGCCTGTGGCGGGGATGATGCTGCACATCGACGGATCAAAGCACCAGTGGTTTGGCGACGAGCGTTGGCACGATCTTATAGTGCTGCTCGACGATGCCACAAGTGAGATCTATTACGCCCAGCTGGTGGACGAGGAATCGACCGCAACGGTCATGGCCGGTATCCGAGAAGTGATTGAAAACAAAGGCGTGTTCTGTGCCTTGTACTCGGACCGGGCGAGCCATTTCTTCCGGACGCCAAAGGCACGCTTAAAGGGATAACGGCGACGTGGTAAGAGACTGCGTAGTTACCCCGATAGTTTCTCGCTGTAAGCGTTATTGCCGCCCTCTTAGAGAGGCGTTCTGACCCGGTCTTCGGTAAAACAAGAAAGGTATTTCAAAAATACTTTTCAGACAACCACTTTTTCATCGACAAAGCACGGGACATTTTTGGAAAATTATCAATCGCGAACAGCAACAATCTCAAAAAGCGCATTCTTAAAAAACACTCTTTTGAGAAAATTGTCGGGAGTCGGATTGCGTATGGCGCGGTTCGCGGCTTTTGTTTCAGCAATGGTTGAGATCTGCGAGACCGTGTTGACGGCGAGATGCGAGAAAACATTGCGTATCTGTCTCTCGCTAAAATGGACGGTGTGATCGGCAAACGGCGATATTTCAAGCTTTAACCCTATACCGTTCCAGAGTCCGTGGGCACGCGAAACCAGATCATAAAACGGGTGGTGAATATTAACCGTAAAATACAGGATCCCGCCCGGCTTTAGCACCCTTACTAACGCATTGATGATCTTAACCGGATCTTCGGCGTGATCGACGACATTGTCGCTCAATACGACGTCGAACGACGCATCTTCGAACGGAAGCTCTTCGCCGATCGCCGCGAGCGTAATGGCCCGCGGCTGCCATTTTGGAAAAAGGCGTTTGTAATTGACGGCGAGCGGGTCGATCCCGACGCTGAATCCGCTGGTAAAACCGAACACCAAGCCGTGAGCCCCGCTGCCAACCTCCAGGACCTTGTCATCATCACATATTGGCCTCACCCTTTCGAGCTTATGCCGGATAATGCGGGAACGCAGGTACATGCTCTTTACAAAATTATCGTCCCCTTCGATATGGCCGCGGGACTTTTCCTCCTGATATTCGAGCTGGCGTTCAAGCGCACGCCGACCGCGTGCCTTACGCTTTCTGGCCCACCAGCCGGGTGACGATGTCGAATCTACTTTCATCTGCTTACTGCAAACGGCTCTTCACTGTCTCGCTGACCAGCCGGCCGTCAGCGGATTTTCCGGCGAGATGAACCATTGCGGCTTTCATCACACTGCCCATATCCTTTATCGAGGTGGCTCCGGTTTCAGCCACGGCTGCGGCCACCGCCGCCGCAACTTCTTCGTCGGTAGCTGCCTGGGGCAAATAGGCCTCGATCACGGCGATCTCGACCGTCTCTTTTGCAGCGAGCTCATTGCGCCCGGCGTTTTCGTATTGCTCCACCGAATCGCGCCGCTGCTTTACGAGCGTCTGCAAAGCTTTTTGTATCTCTGCGTCGGTCAAATCACCGCCCTTGTCGATCTGGCGGTTCATCAGATTGGCCTTGACCATACGCAAAACTGACAGCCTGTCGGCGTCCTTGGCCTTCATCGCGGCTGTCATATCGGCGATTATTGTGTCTGTTAAACTCATAGATTCTTTTTACGGTACAAAATTGTAAGGGAGTATTGCTCCGACTTTTACGGGATGATCTGCTAAAAGAGTGGGTGAATATTCTGATCCGCATGCGGCAACTCTTGCGGACGAATGTAAGAGTTTATCCCCGCTAATCGGTTCGGCAGAATATATACTTCCGTCTTCTAAAATTAGCAGTTTTACTGAAACGGCACCGCCAACGCCCAATTTTTGGACTTCCTTTGGGTATATCGGCTTTTCTGCGTGGAGCAATTTTCCATTTGTTACTGCTCCTGAAATTTTGGGTCCATTTGGCTTGTTTACGGGTGGCGGTGTCGGGAAAGTGAATTTGAGCAAACTTACTGACTTGACCGGTTTACCATCTTCGGTTGCTGGTGAAAACGTAGCTTTCACGGCGGCGTCTTTAGCAGCATTTCTTAAGGCAACAACGTCAGGTGTATGTATCGCAGAACAAACCCAATCGGGACCTTCGGCATCATCCACACTCTTTACTTTCCCTTTATCGTCAATAGAAACTCGCACCGTTATTTTTCCGCCGAGACCTGATTCTGTGGCTTCTTTTGGAAAGGTAGGCGTTGGAACATTAATAAGCTTTACACCCTTAAAGTCTTTTGCTCCCTGTCCAAAAACAGCGCCAGTAACCATGAAAATAGCCACCGCAAAACCGGCATACACAAGTAAACTTATTGAGGGTTTTAAAATCTTCCGCATAGATTCAAAGATTATCACAAAGCGACGAAATCCTTAGCAATATGCTAATCTGTCAATTCTTTTATGAAGTTACGCTGGCGGTTTGGTATCATTGCAGGCTTGTTTTTGGCGGTCTTTTCGCTGTATCCGCAGTTTAAGCTGATCTACAATCGCGGGGCTGACTGGAATGGGCATTACGCCTATAACGACATAGATGAGGTCGCATATGCATCGTATCTCAAGGCCCTGATCGACGGGCGGCCGCGTAAGAACGATCCATACACCGGCCGTGACGACTCGCCCGAAAACCCGCAACCCGAGTCGCTGTTTTCCATACAGTTTGCCGGGCCATATACGATTGCGATACCGGCGCGCATCCTCGGAATACCGGCAACGTGGGCAATGACGATCTCGGGTGCGGCTGCGGCATTTCTCACGGCGCTTGCGATATTTTGGCTGATCGGGATGATAACGGGCGACTCGTTGTTTGCGATGGCCGGAAGTTTGATCGTGCTGGCCGGAGGTGCGCTGTTTGCCGGCGAAGGTGCCATCGGCGAGATACTCGGGACCGGGTATTCGTATCCATACTTTCCTGGTTTTCGGCGTTACATACCGGCAATGGCATTCCCCGCCTTTTTTGCGTTGGTCGCGTTGGTTTGGAAAATTGTCGGAAGTCAGCAGTCAGAAGAAAAACAAGCGGATCAAACATCGGCAGTCTCCGCGACTTCTTTTCTCCTCCTCTCCTTGTCTGCCTTAGCTTTCGGCTACACGGTATTTTCCTACTTCTACGTTTGGACGACTGCAGCGTCTTGGCTTGGTTGCGTCGGAATTCTGTGGCTCGTCGTGCGGCCCGACGGCGTTTGGAAAGATATTAGATCGTTTGCGTTGCTGGGAATCGGGTGTGTGCTGAGCCTCGCTCCGTATGCATATTTGCTCTCCAAACGCTCGCAAACGATGGATGATGTGCAGATGCTTGTCCGCACTCATGCGCCGGATCTGACGAGGCCGCCGGAGCTGATCAGCCTTGTTGTGCTGATTGTGCTGGTGGCGGGAATCGGGTTGAAAATGTTTAGGTTAAAAGATCGCGGCACGCTTTTTGCGATCTCGCTCGCACTGGTGCCGATAGTCGTATTTAACCAGCAGATTGTTACGGGGCAATCGCTGCAGCCTATCCACTATCAGGTTTTTATCGGTAATTATGTCGCCGGGCTCGCCGTGGTTGTAACGCTTGGATTGATCTGGCGCAACGCGGAGGGCAGGGAAACGCGGTGGGCGAGCCTGGCGTTAACGGTGGTCGCTTTGATCGCGGCCGGCTGGGGATTTGTCGAATGCCACTACACAGTTCGCATACTCGACGACGTCAACATTGCCCGCGATGAAGCTCTGCCCGCCGCCCGGCGGCTTGCCGATCTTGCACAAAATGACCCCGATCCGCATCGCAGCGTTGTGCTTCATTTAGGCATCGCTGAGGCCGACGATCTGCCGACCATCGCCCCGCAGGCCGTTTTGTGGGCACGGCACCAGCATGTTTTTGCGGGCGTGACTTGGCAGGAAAACAAGGAACGCTATTATCAGCAGCTATATTATGAAGGGATCAGCGAGCGTCAGCTTGCCGAGGGTATAAAGCATGGCGACAACATCGTTTCGCTCATCGCACTCTTTGGCTGGAGCCGTCACACCGATCGCTTAAATTCGGAATACAAACCGCTCTCGTTTGCCGAGATCGACGATGAAGCACGAAGATACAGCGACTATGTAAAAACTTTTGACGCATCCGGCCCCGGGGCCGTACGCCTTAGCTTTCTGATCGCCCCGTCTGCCCAGCCGGAGCCTTTTTTTGCGAATATTGACAAATGGTACGTACGCGACGAGAGTGAAACATTTGGTAAATACGGACTCTTCAGGCTGAAACTTAGATAACCTCACTTTAACCAGTCCGAAGTACTAGCAGGCCGTTCCATAAAAATGCACGAACGAGATCTTTTAACGATCTTGTTCGTGCATTAGTCTAAACCCGCGCCTATTCATTGACTACCAGGTCGACACGGACTCTGGCAGGTCAAGGGAGCGGGGTACCAAGACAGGAAATCTGCCCTCGAATCTCGCCGCCCGGAAATGTCGCATTATGGAAATTAAAGTAGAACAAGCCGCTTCGCAATTGGGCAACCTGCGCAGGTGTAATCGCAAACACCTGTTGCGGGATAGACCCCGAAGTTGCGGCTGGAACTCCAGTAAAAGGGAATAAAACCGGCGCGTTAACCCCCGGATTGGCCGGGCCATGAATATGGCCCGCGGCTGCGGGGGCTGATAAGCCAGCGAAACTTGCATCTACCGTAATCATCGTCTCCGCGCCGTTTAAGACGACTGTCCCCGAACCTGTGCCGCTGCTCATGTTAGCCGGAACCTCTTGAGTCCCGGTCAACGTTCCCGTGAACTGTAAACAAGGTGCCGTCGTTGCGCCGCACCGCGCCCTGATAAAGACCGCGTGGAACGTGCTTGCCGCCCTCAGGGTGAAATCTACCGGAAGTGCCGGGTTTGGTACAAAGAACGTCACTACCACCGGAGCAGTTGTGCCGGGTGTAAATGCCGGTATCGTCACTATCGCATTGACCGGAACTCCAACCA
>JBDSCV010000036.1:0-4823 GCA_039920905.1 Pyrinomonadaceae bacterium | reverse complement strand
GGATAAGTATTTTGCCTTCCTCAGCGTCTCGGCGACTCGGCGGTTTAATTTCTTTTGTGGCAAAATAGGATTAGATGGATTTGGTTCTCGACAAACTGCACGAAGAATGCGGAATTTTTGGCATCTTCGGCCACGAGGAAGCTTCGACGCTGACGCAGCTAGGTCTGTTCGCCCTTCAGCATCGCGGACAGGAGGCCTGCGGTATCGTCACCGCTGACGGCGAAGATCTGCATCAGTTCCGCGACATCGGCCTCGTAGCTGACGTCCTGACCGAAGACGTTCTCAAAAAACTAACCGGTTCGAGTGCGATCGGTCACAGCCGATATTCGACCTCCGGAAAGAACACCATTCACGAAGTTCAGCCGTTTTCCGTGACCTGTCAGCACGGCCAGATCGCCGTTTGCCACAACGGAAACTTGCCGTTCGCCGCTCAAAAACGCATCGAACTCGAAAAGGCGGGAGCGATATTCTCTTCGACATCCGACACCGAAACGATCCTGCACGGCATCGCCCGGACACCGGCGAAAAATGCGGTCGAAGCTATTAAAAAAGTTCTCTACGACACAGACGGTGCGTTTTCGCTGCTGTTCCTGACGCCTAAATCGTTGATCGCCATCCGCGACCCGCGCGGCTTTCGGCCGCTGGTACTCGGTAAATTTCAAGATGCCTGGTGCGTCGCGTCTGAGACGTGTGCTTTTGACCTGATGGACGCCAAATATGAACGCGAGATCGAACCGGGCGAGATGTTGATTATCGACGCCGACGGCGTGCATTCGTCGATGCCGTTCGAACCGAAAAAGCATTCGGTCTGTACATTCGAGCACGTTTATTTTTCACGCCCCGACTCCACGATCTTTGGTAAGTCCGTAAACGAATCGCGTCACAAGATGGGCAAGCAGCTCGCTATCGAGCAGCCCTGCGACGCCGATCTCGTCGTGCCCGTCCCTGATTCTGGCGTTGCTGCGGCCATTGGTTACGCACACCAATCTGGTATCAATTTTCGTCAGGCGATCATCCGCAACCACTACGTCGGCCGCACGTTTATCGAGCCTTCGCAGTCGATCCGTTCATTCGGCGTTCGGCTTAAACTTAATCCGATCAAAGATCTGATAAACGGCCGCCGTATCGTTTTGGTTGACGACTCGATCGTGCGCGGTACGACCTCGAAAAAGATCGTCGAAATGGTCCGCGAAGCAGGTGCGACCGAGGTCCACATGCGGATCAGTTGTCCGCCGACCACCCACTCATGCTATTACGGAGTTGATACCCCCGACCGCGACGACCTCATAGCCGCAAAAATGTCCGTGACCGAGGTCTGCGATTACATCGGCGCAGACACCCTCGGCTACCTCTCGCTCGGAGGGATGCTGGCGAGCATCGGCCTCGATCCCAACTCAACTTGCTCCGCCTGCTGGACTGGGAAATACCCTACGCTGATCGCCGAGGCGAAAACGGCGTAACTCTTGCCGCAACGCGAACCTTCCATTTTTCATCTCAATACTGTAAACTGACTTTCCTCAAAGTGGGGGCGACAGGCTTCGACAGGGGCTTGTATAGATCTTTGAATGCACGTCGGGCTTTTGTATGGTGAGCTCGTTAACAAAACTATACAAAAACAAATGCTAATCAAGAATTAGCTCTTGCTGCTTAGTTTACTCTAAACCAGAAGTGTCTTACCGGAAGTCAGTCTGATGCGACCGATTAAGGCATAACTCAGTTCAGGCTCGCGTCACGCCACCACCTGCGGCGTGGGGTTAAAGTTAGTCGGGTTAGCTGTTTGTGAGGTCTTGTTTGTTCATCTGCTCACGAATGGCGAAAATTAAGTGAACCAACTAAACGTGTAGATTTTACTGGTCGCAACCTTTGGATGCGGGTTCGATTCCCGCCGCCTCCACCATCTTTTCTGACAGATCGGATATATCAATTTTGAGATATCCGGTCTGTTTTATTTTGCCTCTCATTCAGGCGAGTTACGGTTAGAAATTAGTTGCCGGGCGTGATAAATTCTAACCTTGCAAAATCAACTGCCAATTGGGATTTTTGACAGCGGAGTCGGTGGCCTGACGGTTTACCGCGCTTTGCATGACCGGCTGCCGAACGAGCATTTTATTTATCTTGGCGATACTGCACGTGTGCCTTATGGCACAAAATCGATGTCGACGGTCGAACGCTACGCGATAGAGAATTCGCAGTTTCTCGCATCACGAGGTATAAAAATGCTGGTCGTTGCGTGTAACACCGCGTCGGCGCTTGCTTTGCCAAAGATCCGGGAAAAGATCGGCCTTGACGTCGTCGGTGTGATCGGGCCGGGCGGCCGAAAGGCGGTCGAGCTTACGAAAGAGATCGCAAAGCCGCGTATTGGCGTGATAGCGACCGAGGCGACCGTCGCTAGCAACGCCTATTTCGAAGCGATCAGACGAGCTTCTCTAGCCTCTGAGGTGTATCAAACCGGCTGTCCGCTGTTTGTCGCGCTTGCTGAGGAAGGCTGGACGAGCGAGCCGGAGACATTTTCGATCGCGGCAAAATACTTGGCGAAAATGAAGGAATTCGCACCTGATGCATTGGTTTTGGGCTGTACGCATTACCCGATCCTGCGAGATGTTATTCAGCAAACGGTAGGCGAAAATGTTAGACTCGTTGATTCGGGCGAGGCGACCGCCGAGGAAGTTGAGAAATTGTTGATCGAAAAAGGTCTCGCAAATCCGCAGGCAGTCACCGGAAAACGTGAACTGTGCGACGACCTCGATCATTTTTACGTCACCGACGCTGCCGACAGATTTGGCCGTGTCGCCGAAAGATTTTTAGGAATAAAACCGTCGAAGCTCGAAGCGATTGAGGTTTACGGCGTGGATGAACTGAAGAAGAATTAGCCACAGATGAACACAGATACACACGGATAAAATTTTTTTAGGATCTATCCGTGTCCATCTGTGTTTATCTGTGGCTAAATAATAAAAATAATGAGTTACGAAAGACCAGACAAACGGGAATACGATCAGTTACGCAATACCAAGATCACGGCGAATATTTCGCCTTACGCCGAAGGCTCGGCGTTGATCGAAGTCGGCGGGACGAAAGTGATATGTACGGCTTCGGTCGAGGATCGCGTGCCGATGTTTATGCGGAACAAGGGTTTAGGTTGGGTAACGGCGGAGTATTCGATGCTGCCGCGAGCGACCAATACTCGCACACAGCGTGAGACTAAGAATGGCCCGTCGGGACGCACGCAGGAAATTCAACGCTTGATCGGCCGCAGCCTGCGGGCAGTGGTCGATACCAAACTGCTCGGCGAACGCCAGATCTATCTCGATTGCGACGTGATCCAAGCCGACGGCGGCACGCGCTGCGCGTCGATCACAGGTGCGTATGTCGCTCTGGCCTTAGCTTGCCGAAAATTAGTAAAACAGGGAACGATCCGAACTAATCCGATCCTCAGCGAGGTCGCCGCCGTTAGTGTCGGTATTCTCGAAGGGACGTCAGTCCTCGACCTAGCCTACGCCGAAGACTCGACCGCCGATGTCGATATGAACGTCGTCTGCACCGGCAGCGGTAAATTCATCGAACTCCAGGGCACCGCTGAACGCGAACCTTTCTCACGTGACCAGATGGACGAGATGCTGCTTCTCGCGGAGATCGGCGTGAATAAACTATTTGACATCCAACGCAAAGCGTTGAATATTTAATGTATGAGCGAAAAACAATTTGAAGGAAAATCGGCGATCGTTACGGGCGGCACACGCGGGATCGGCCGGGCGATCTTGCTGGAATTGGCACGGCGTGGGGCGAACGTGGCGTTTAATGACCTGACGATAGGTGACGAGGCACAGCAGTTGGTATCTGACCTCGAGAGGCTTGGAGCCAAGGTATTTGCGGCCGAGTGCAACGTAACGAATACGGAAGCTGCTGCCGATTTTGTCAGCCAGGTCAAGGAGACGCTCGGTTCAGTCGATCTGCTCGTCAATAACGCCGGGATCACGCGGGACCAGCTGATATTGCGGATGAAGGAAGAAGATTTTGACGCAGTAGTCGGAGCGAACCTTAAAGGTGCGTGGAACTTTTCAAAGGCCGCCGTTCGGCCGATGATGCGAAACGAAAATGGCGGTTCGATACTCAATATTTCATCTATCTCAGGCGTTGTTGGGATGCTGGGGCAGACAAATTATTCGGCTTCTAAGGCCGGCATGATCGGCCTCACCAAAGCCCTTGCCAAGGAGGTCGCGAGCCGCAAGATCACCGTCAACGCCCTAGCCCTCGGCCTGATCGAGACCCACATGGCCGCAAATATGAACGACGAATACCGCGAAAAGATTCTCGCGTCGATTCCGCTGGGCCGTTTGGGCAATGTCCAGGAAGTTGCCGAACTTGCATGTTTTGTCCTTTCACCGTCAGCCGCATACATCACTGGACAGGTGATACAAGCCGACGGCGGCCTTGCAATGTAAGCACATCGATGTCGCTGAAATACCAAACCGAAGACAATGAGCCGCAACTGACCGGTGCTGACGTTCCTGACGCAGCACCGGCTCAAACGCCTTTACCGCTTTACACCTTATTGCTGATCGTCGCGATCGTCGTTGTTGCCTTAACGCAGTTTGCGACTAGTCTCGAAACCTCGATCGCGGCGGCGGGTTTTGATAAGGCGGCGTTCATCGCCAATCACGAATATTGGCGGATACTGACCGGGGCCACGACGCATGGCAGTATTTTGCATGTTGCGATGAATTGCTATGCGTTTTACAGCTTTGGCAAGATCTTCGAGATGCTCACGAACCGGGCACATCTGGCAATAGTTTTTTTGCTGTCGGCGATCGGCGGCGGCGTTT
>JBDSCV010000035.1:0-3634 GCA_039920905.1 Pyrinomonadaceae bacterium | reverse complement strand
TCGGCGATTTTACAGGCAAAACAGGCGGTCGCTCTTGCGAGATTTGCCGGAGCCGAACGCGATGCTACGGTCGAGCTCAACGAGGCCGAAACACTGCTCCAAAATGCCCAGAATGCATGGCTGGCGGGCCGTGATTCGGATACTATCGACATCGCCGCTCGTAAATCGATAAGCAGCTCCGTCAAGGCTGAATCGGTGGCGCAGCAGCGTAAGGAGGCCCGCGAAAAACGCAACGAAAAGACACGGACGGATTCTGAAATACGTGCTGCCGAAAATAAATTTTCCGATGCTCAGGAGCAGATGGCCGATCTCAGATCCGAGCTTGCCCGCGAGACCAGAAACCGCGAGCTCGCCGAACGTGATGCTCTTAATTATTCGTCTCAGGTCAAGGAGCTTCGCGACGAGAATGGGCGGCTTCGCGACGATCTCGGCCGCGTCCGTGCCGAAGTCGAAACGGCCAATGCCAAACTTGCCGCTGCCGAAACTGAAAAGAAGGCGATCCAGCAGCAGAGTGAAAAAGAAACCAAAGCGGCGAACCTGCGTGCCGCCGAGGCGACGCTAATTACGACGTTAAAGGCGTACGGCACAGTCGCCAAAACGGAACGCGGCATCGTGCTGACATTGCCCGAGAGCCTCTGGGCCGGGCCGCGTTCCAGTAATTTGCTGCCGCAGGCCGATGGTAAACTTACATCGCTTGGTGAGATATTGGCCGGCAATCCCGACTACCGCATCTCCGTCGAGTCGCATACCGACAATAGCGGTGTTCGGGATCAAATTCAGTCGATCACCGAGAAACGCTCGTATGCGGTCGCGGAAAAATTCTCCGCTCTCGGTGTTGACGAGGGACGCATCGTCGCCAAAGGCTTCGGTGCCGGCGTCCCCGTCGCTCCAAATACGACGAATGCCAATCGGGCAAAAAATCGCCGTTTGCAGGTCGTACTGAGCCTTTATAATCCATAACCATCGCTCGCGGTCTGGCGTGCCGCATCAAATTAAACTTTACCGTGCCGTTTTCGTGCAAAGGGAAGTATGCTTTCATCATCGAATCAAAGCACGTATAATGTGAGGGGCGATGACGGATAAAAAAGCCGGTATAAAGCGAAAATTAGTACGCGCTGGCGGTTGGCAGGTTGCGAAACGTCTGGCAAAGATGGTGCCCTTTGGCGGTACAGCGGTCGCGGTCCTGCTCGTCGGCACAGACATCAGGAATAAAGGTGTTTTTAACGGCCTGGTAAATTCGGGCATCGACGCGATTCCGTTTGTCGGGCTCGGCAAGAACGTGATCGAATTGGTCAGGGGCGACTTTATCCCAGACAAAGCGAGAAGGTAGGTGGAACATGAGAGCAAACACACTCAGTAAGCTGGCGTTTCTTGTATTGGTGCTCTGCATCTTTTCCATAGCGGCTGCCGCCCAGACAAATCGCGCCAAACCAAAGCCGCTCGCCACGCCGCCTGTGCTTACCGGGGCCGAGATCATCAGCCGGGCCGACGATCATATCGAAGAGGCGCCGGTCACCCAGCCCGTAGTAAAGACAAACAGCAACGCCAGCAACGCCACGCGGATCAAAGGGCTGAACGAACGCATCAAAAAGCTCGAGGCCGGACAAAAGAGCGATGACGACGAAAAGCAAAAGCGTTTGCTGCTAAATCTCGACATACTCACCCGCGCCGAACAGCGTACAGAATCCTTGCGGAAACAGCTTTTCGACATGATCGAAAAGGAGAATACCGTCAAATCACGACTCGAGCAGATCGAGTTTGACATCCGCCCCGAAATGATCGAACGCACGCTGCAGCTTGCAGGCTCGATGAAGCCGGAGGAAATTCGAGAAAACCGCCGGCGAAGCCTAGACGCCGAGCGCAAGAATCTTCAGGCGCTCCAAAGCGAGATACAAACCACCCGAACAAACATCAATTTTAATCTGCAAAAAGCTGAAGTAATGGTCGAAAAGCTCCGTACTAAGCTGGAAAAGGATATCGACGACTCGCTTCTCAAAGACGACCCGCGGGAGAATTGATTTCTTGTCAGAACCGAACGGATTCCCAAGCGTTCAGCCACGAATTACACTAAGACCACGAATAACGAATCAATTCTCATTCGCGCTATTCGTAGCTGCACTTCATTCTTTTCTGCAAGAATAGGCAACCTACTACGTTCCTCGTATGTCGAACAAGCGTCGGGAAACCGCGCCGTATTACCAACTTGGGAGAATATTATGACGTTTAGATCTTTTGCCGTTATCGTCGGCATCGCATTTTCCGCTTTTATTTTTACTGTAAACACTTCCGCTCAGGGCATTATTATTCCGATCGTTTGCGATTTTCGCCCGTGCCGGCCGCGGCCGATCCCGCAGCCATTGCCGAATGCTCTGCCAGTCAAATCGATCCAGCTTGATACAAAGATCAACGGCCAGGTGGCGACGACGCATGTCGAGCAGGTGTTTCGCAACGATACGCAATATACGCTTGAGGGCACGTATTTTTTCGCGATACCTGAGACGGCGTCGATAGTGGAATTTGCGATCTGGGAGAGCGGTAAAAAGCTCGTCGGCGAGGTTCGCTCTCGCGAAGAGGCACGGCGGATATATGACGAGATCGTCCGGCGTCAGAAAGATCCGGGCTTGCTCGAATACGCCGGAAAAGATCTGTTTCAGGCGTCTATCTTTCCGATCCCTCCAAATTCCGACAAAAAACTCGAGCTGACTTACACCGAAATTCTAAAAGCCGAATCCGGCACGGTCGCTTACCGCTATCCGCTTGGGACGGGACGCAATGTTTGGGCGAACCAACCACCGCGACCGATGCCGATGCCGATGGACGATGTAATATCTCATCGGCCTGAGCAGAGGCCGACGCAAAAGTTTGGGACCGTCTCGGGAACGATCGAGATTGTAGGCAAAGAGGCGCTGAGGAATATATACTCGCCATCGCACGCTATCGACGTCAATCGCAAAGGCGAGTCGGCGGCGAGCGTGTCGTTCGAGACAAAGGGAAACGACACGGACTTTCAGCTTTTCTACGGGCTGTCGAACAACGACTTCGCTATCTCACTCGTCACCTACCGCGAACCGGGCAAGGACGGCTATTTCCTGCTGATGCTGTCGCCAAAGGACAATATTTCGGATAAAGAATTGGTCAACAAAGACATTGTTTTCGTGCTCGACACGTCCGGTTCGATGGCCGACGAAAGCAAGATGGACAAGGCGCGAAAGGCCATGCTGTTTGGCGTCAAAACGCTGCGCGACGGCGACCGGTTTAACATCATCAATTTTGCCGGCGAAGAGCATCTGATGGAACGCGGGCTGATAAACGCCGATGCCGCAGGTAAAAGACGCGGCGAGGAATTCGTCGCAAAACTCCAGCCGACCGGCGGCACCAATATCAACGATTCGCTGCTCGCGTCCTTGAAGCAGTTTGAAAAGGGCGACCGGCCAAAGATGCTTGTATTTATGACCGACGGCCTGCCGACCGTGGGTGAGACAAACGTTGAACGCATCATTTCTAATCTAAAAAACGCCAAGAATCTCGACATCCGTATTTTTCCGTTCGGTTTTGGTTACGACGTTAATACGACCCTGCTCGACCGTATCGGGTCTGAGAATTCGGGCATATCGGATTACGTCCAACCGAAAGA
>JBDSCV010000034.1:0-3319 GCA_039920905.1 Pyrinomonadaceae bacterium | reverse complement strand
CGGGGCGGGACGATACTGGGAACGCGAAATCGCGGCAGCTTCGTCAAAATGGTCAACGGAAACGCCGTATATTCCGAGATGCCGATCGGCGAGGCACTCGCCAATCTTGATATTTTGGGAATCGAGGCACTGGTGGTTCTCGGCGGGGAAGGTACGCTGGGAATCGCCGAGCAATTTCATAAACGCGGATTTCCGGTGATCGGCGTGCCAAAAACGATCGATAACGATCTTGCCGCGACCGAACTGACGTTCGGTTTCATGACGGCGATCGACATCGCGACCGAGGCTCTTGACCGGCTTCACACGACCGCTGCATCGCACGACCGCGTGATGATCCTTGAGGTGATGGGGCGAAATACGGGTTGGATCGCACTGCACGCCGGGCTTGCGGGCAGCGCGGATATTATTCTGATACCGGAGATACCATTTTCGTTCGAATCGATCGTTCGAAAGGTGCGGGCGCGTGAGGACAGCGGCTCGCGGTTCACGAATATTGTCGTCGCCGAGGGAGCTGTCGAGGTAGGGAAATCTGAGATGTATCAGGACTCGGAACCAATGCGGCTCGGCGGTGTCGGAGACTATGTCCGCCGCCGTGTCGAGGCCATGACGGGCAAAGAATCCCGCTGCGTCGTACTTGGTCATTTGCAGCGGGGCGGCAGCCCAAATGCGTTCGATCGAATGCTTGGTACAAATTTTGGTGCGTGTGCGGTTCGAGCGCTGGCAAACGGGGAGACGGGTAAGATGGTCGCATTACAGGCCGGAACGGTCGTGACCGTCCCGCTAAATGAGGCCTGCACAAATATCAAACGTGTGCAGAGCGACGGACAGCTTGTAAGGACCGCTCGCGACATCGGCATATCATTTGCCGCTCCGAAGGAGTCGAAGCTGGCCGAGCCGATCGATTATTCGACCCGCCCGACGGCCACGCCGCCGCGAAATCATTTAACCTACGAATAAGAATATGGAAGCTGTAAAGAAAAAACTTCAGACCGAACTCGACCGCCTCGAACATGAACTGCATTTTGAATTACCGAAGCATATTCAACATGCCCGCGAATTCGGCGACCTAAAGGAAAACGCCGAGTATAAGGCCGCGAAAGATCGTCAATCGATGGTGCAGGCCCGTATCAGCCAGTTGCAGCAGCGGCTGATCGAGGTCGATTCAATCGATCTGTCCAAAATCCCGACCGGCACCGCCGCCTACGGTTCGACAGTTATCCTCTATGACCTTGAAAAGGAAGAAAAGGTCACATATAAGCTGGTTACGTCCGAAGAGAGCGCCCCTGAAAAAGGCCTGATCTCGACTGTTTCGCCGATCGGCCAGGCTCTGATGGGGAAAGAAGAGGGCGACGAAGTAAAGGTCAAAACACCCAACGGCTGGAGAAATTTTGAGATTAGTAGATTGAGGACGATACACGACAAACAGTAGTCAGTTGTCGGTTGTCAGTAGTCAGCAAAGAATTCTGATTTTCGATTGACAACTGACAACTGACAACTGACAAATGAAAAATGTTTGGAGCAAGCATAGGACGAGGCGCGATGCGGATCATCAATGCGATGGTGCGCGTTCTTGCGTCTGCGGGTATCCCGCCGAATGTACTGACGATGATTGGCGTCACGATCAATCTCGGCTGCGGCGTTCTGTTTGGATTTGGCGAATTCTTCTGGGCAGGCGTCGTTTTGATCGTCGCGAATCTGTTTGACATTCTCGACGGCAACGTCGCCCGGCTGACCAACCGCGTGACCAAATACGGCTCGTTCCTTGATTCGACGCTCGACCGCCTGTCGGATATGGGTTCGTTCCTGGGTATAATGATCTATTATGCGCGGCTCACGGATCATCATTCGACGCTTAACGTTTTTCTTGCCGGGGCCGGAATGATCGCCTCAGTGCTTGTCAGTTATACAACTGCCCGCAGCGAGGGGCTCGGCGTAAAGGCAAATGTCGGTTTTCTACAGCGGCCCGAGCGCGTCGTTTTGCTCATCATCGGGGCACTATCGACCTGGAACTGGACCTCAAACAATTTCTTCGCGAATCGAATGCCGCAGGTGTTGTGGGTGCTCGCAGTCGGCTCGACGTGGACACTGGTTCAGCGAATGATCTATATTCGGCGTGAACTGCGGGCGATGGACGGAACGACGGTTGAAACCGAATGATCGAACGCCTGACAACGATGTGGCAGTCGCTCACCTGGAGCAGTATCGGGATTGCCGTCGGCCTTTTTTTGGCCTCGCTCATTATTAGTTTTGCGGCAATCGCGATCGTGATGGTCAAGGTGCCGCCGCATTATTTTAGCCCACATCACGAACGCGATTTTTTACCAAATAGCCCGTGGATCGTTCGTTGGGGAGCTGTGATAGCTAAAAATATCGCCGGCGTTTTCCTCGTTTTGCTCGGCATTATCTTGTCGCTGCCCGGCGTTCCGGGACAAGGAATACTAACGATCCTGCTCGGACTTATTTTCCTGGATATTCCGGGGAAACGTCCGCTTGAGGCTCGTATAATCAAACGGCCTGCGGTGCTTTCGGCAATAAACAAGCTGCGGGCAAAATACAACAAACCGCCGCTCGAGCTGGATTAGTAATGGGTATAATCGACAAAATTCTGCGCAGAAAAAAGATCGACCCGGACGAGCGGCGCCGGTCATTGCTAGCTAACGGACGGATAACCGACGGTGTGATCCTCGATAGCGAAGTAAACGGAGCCGGTGAAGAGGTCGTCTTTTACTTATATACACTTAACGGGGTCGATTTTGAGGCATCCGATATATTGACCGCCGAGCAGCGGCTTGAGCGTGCGAAGTATGCACCGGGAGCAAAAGTTGGAATCCGTTATCATCCAAGAAATCAAGGGAATTCGATAGTTGAATAAATGTTTAAGAAGATTTTGATCGCGAATCGAGGAGAGATCGCCTGCCGCGTTATCCGTGCATGCCGCGAAATGAGGATTGCGACGGTCGCGGTATTTTCGGACGCGGATAGGGACGCTTTGCACGTTCGCATGGCGGACGAGGCTTTTCATATCGGGCCGCCGCCGTCGAATGAAAGCTATCTGCGCTGGGAAAAGATAATAGAGGTCACAAAAGCGGCTGGTGCAGTGGCGATCCATCCCGGATACGGATTTTTGTCTGAGAACGCCGATTTTGTCCGCGAGGTAACAAAGGCCGGCATCACATTTGTCGGTCCGCCGCCCGAGGTGATGGAGGGCATGGGCGGCAAAATGTCGGCCCGCAAGATCGCGATCGAGGCCGGTGTTCCGGTGGTGCCGGGAACAACCGAGCCTCTTACCTCATTTGAAGACGCAAAAGAGACGGCCGCA
>JBDSCV010000033.1:0-14417 GCA_039920905.1 Pyrinomonadaceae bacterium | reverse complement strand
GTTTTTGAATATCACGGTGCCGAGCACAAGACAGTATTTACCTGGGAAAAGGGCCTCGACCTGACACCTGACAACGCCACGCTCCAGCGCCGTCAGCATCCGCGTTGCGGCACGTCATTTTTGATGGTTGTGATGCTTGTCGCGATCGTGCTGTTTTCGGTTATAAATTTTGAAGCGATATGGTTGAATTTGCTCGTCCGCATCGCTCTGATGCCGCTCGTCGCGGGGCTTTCGTACGAGGTGATTCGTTATGCAGCGAAAAAAGAATCGAGCGCGGTCTTTAAGTTGATGACAAAGCCGGGACTTTGGCTGCAAAATATCACGACGCAGGAACCCGACAGCCAGCAGCTCGAAGTCGCCATCAAGGCCCTCGACGAATCCTTAAAACTCGAACCGATTGAGGTCGAGAACGCCCCGGTATTCCAGCGTCAACTGGAAGTTGTCGTTTAAGCGCTCTTCCGACTACTGACTACCGACTACTGACTACTGACTATTGTTAAAATGTTCGAAAAACTTGCACAAATAGAAAAATCCTACGAGGAACTGACCGAGCAGATCTCACAGCCTGAGTTTATGTCCAACATGTCGGTCTATGCAAAGCTGATGAAACAGCATCGCTCGCTAGGAGAAATTGTCGAAAAATACCGTGAGGTCCGCAAGATGACCGAGGATCTACAAGGCGCCAGAGACCTTGCTGACATGGCCGACGATGATGAAATGCGCGAGATGGCCGCTTTGGAGATAGGTGAGATCGAGGGAAAGCTGCCGGCTGCGGAAGAAGAATTGAAAACGCTTCTTCTACCAAAAGACCCGAATGATGAAAAGAACGTAATTCTCGAGATCCGTGCCGGTACAGGCGGCGACGAAGCGACGCTTTTCGCCGCAGAAATTCTGCGTATGTATGCCCGCTATGCCGAACGTCAGGGCTGGAAAATGAACATTTTTGAAATGTCCGACAACGGCATGGGCGGCATAAAAGACGCGACCGCCGTTATCGAGGGCGACAACGTTTACTCGAAGATGCGTTTCGAATCAGGCGTTCACCGCGTTCAGCGTGTGCCACAAACCGAGACTCAGGGGCGCATCCATACGTCGGCTATAACCGTCGCAGTTCTTCCCGAAGCCGAAGAGGTTGACGTCCACGTCGATCCAAAAGACCTCCGGGTCGATTACTTTTGCAGCAGCGGCCCAGGCGGCCAGTCGGTAAACACGACATATTCCGCTGTTCGTCTTACACATCTGCCGACAAACGTTGTGGTCTCGATGCAAGACGAAAAATCGCAAATCAAGAATAAGGAAAAAGCGATGCGAATTCTGCGGGCGCGTCTACAGGAACTCGAAGAGCAAAAACAGCACGAACTCGAAGCCAGCGAACGCAAATCCATGGTCGGCAGCGGCGACCGAAGCGAGAAGATCCGCACGTACAATTTCAAAGAAAATCGCGTCACCGACCACCGTATCGGCCTCACCGTCCACCAACTCGAACTCGTAATGGAAGGCCAGATCGACGAATTTGTCGAAACACTTCGGACGCATTACCAAACCGAAAAATTAAAAGCTGAGGCAATCGGTGCTTGATCGTAAAGATTGCAAAATATGCCCAGCGCAACTCACGTTTATCTCATTCGTCACGGCCAGTCAGCCGGGAATGCCGAAGGGCGTTTTGGCGGGCACGGGCCGACACCGCTATCGGAATTAGGTCAGGAACAGGCAGCAAAGACTGGGAAGGTGCTTGCGAAAGAAGGGATTCATGCTATCTATTCGAGCGATCTGCTTCGCGCGATCCAGACGGCGGAACCGTTGGCAAAGCTCTTGAATTTACCGATTCACAAATCTTCTGATTTTCGCGAACGGCACGTCGGGGTTCTTCAGGGGCTTACCTTCGAGGAATCGAGGGAACAATTTCCCAACGATTATTACGCCCTCATCAACCGCAACATCCATCACATAATCACCGAAGGCGAGAGCTACCTGCAATTGCTGCGGCGGATCACCACAGAGTTGCGAAATATCCTTCGTAATCACAATCGTGAGCGAATTGCGATATTTTCGCATACCGGCGCGATCTGTATCCTGACGCTGCATCTGCTAGGGGCCATTCATCGCGGCACAAAATCGACGCCGTGGCTCATCACATCAAATTGCGGCATCAACCGCCTCGAGTTTCGCGGGCCACGAAACGTCCGCGTTCTCGCCCTAAATGACACTCGCCATCTGGTTCAGGTCACTGGTAATGACGCATTTGCGGCGAGGTAGTTTATACATTCTTGGTTATTGGAACCGTTTACTTTTCAGGCTTAAAAAAATGGCCTTCGCAGCCGTGGCTCCCATTCCCGCTGCCCCGATGATCGTCGGTGAGACCGGATTTGCGGCGTCGCCGATCGCATAAATATCTTCAAGATTCGTCAAACAGTGCTCATTGATACTAATATAGCCTGACTCGTCGAGAACGATCTGACCGTCAAACAGTTCTGTGTTTGGCATCACTCCAACACGTATTAATACTGCATGGGCGGCAAGGTTCGATCGCTCACCTGTTTTAAGGTTTTGCAACTCGACCGACTCGACCGCCCTATTCCCTCTGATAGCTTTCACTTCCGTATCAAACAGAAATTCTATATTTGCGATCGTATTCGCACGCTCTACAAACTCTCTCCGGGCCTTAAAATGTCCACGGCGATGTAGAATATATATTTTTTTGGCGCTACCACTCAAGATGATCCCGTTCTCGAGTGCCGCGTCACCACCGCCGACGATGACAACCGTTTTTCCGTCCATCTCATCTTTGTTTTTCACGCCTGACTCCAGAATTCCGCGCCCAAAAAATTCTTCTTCGCCCGAAACATTCAATTTCCTCCGCCGGACGCCGGCTGCAATGATAATGGCCTTGGCCGAAAAACTTGATCCGTCCGCCAAAGTTACCGTCTTTTGAGCAACTCCGGCGGCGACTATTTCCGATCCAACTACACGCCGAACATCAATACTTGCAATATGTTGCAGGAAAATATCTCTTAGTTCAAAGCCATTAGAAGTCTCGACACCAAGATAATTTTTGATCGGGTTAAAGGCCCATAAGAGCTGTCCGCCAAATTGCGATTCCTTTTCAACGATGACCGCGGTTAGGCCAAGCTCGGCACACCATAATGCAGCCGAAAGCCCGGCGGGACCGCCGCCGATGATTATCACGTCTAGGTCAGTGGAAATTGTGGTCATAAAACCGGTACTGAAACACCCGAAATTACTACTTTTTGTCAACCAAACCTGCCGTTTTTTGTCACTCTTTTCGGAGCACTGGTTTTGGACCGGCAATAACCAAATGGCAACAACCTGTTTTCAGCCCTTATTCTAGGCAGTTTTGCCCGATTTAACAATCGAACGAACATGGGAAATTGATGGCGCTGGTCTTGTCTTTCAAACTATTGTAAAAATGGGCGCTGATCATCTCGTCGGCTCCACAATCTTCAGCCAGATCAAATTTTCCTGCGAAAAAAATATGAGATTAGAGTGTGAACCCGACGTAACAGCCTTTCCACTTGTCGAAAACGAAGTTTTTGAGGATGTCGGTTCTTCGGTATCGCATGACTTTGATTCATTGCTAAAAAATGGTATCTCCGCCGCCCAACACGGCGAACGTGAATACGCCCAGATATTGCTTAAAGAAGCAGCCGCAATTGAGCCCCGCAGCGAGGACGCATGGATGTGGCTGACAACCGCCGGTAAGACCGACCTGAACGCCGGACGAGGTGTAGGGATGAGCATCGTCAAGGAAGCGTTCGAGGTCCGCGGAGGCACCGTCTTGGTCGAGTCCGAACTTCAGCGAGGAATAACGTTCAGCATCCAAATGCCGTTGACACCACAGAGAGCGGAACCAAATACTACACAAACCAAGCCAGTCAAAGTGGTCGAAAAAAGGGCCAAATCACTGGCCTCACTCGTCCTCATAGTCGATGACAGCGCCAGCATTCGCCGCCAGACTTCTATTTTCGTAGAAGAACAGGGCTTTCATGTCATCACTGCAAATAACGGGGCCGAGGCCCTCGAACTATTACTCTCCGGCGAGTGGGATCCGGACCTCATCCTTTCAGATGTGGAAATGCCGCAAATCGACGGATGGGCATTCCTCGAATATGTAAAAACGGATGCTAATTTAGGTCATATTCCGGTCGTGATGGTTACTTCGCTCGATGCCGAAGAGCATCGCAGACGCGCCTTTGACCTCGGAGCCTCACACTACGTTGTAAAGCCGTTTAGCGGAAAGAGTTGGAAAGGATCTTAGAAAATATTGGGGCCAAGGCGGTGGCCTAACTTTTCGGTGGTTTACTGGGCCGGATCTCAACTTTACTCGGCAAAGCACGCGGATTCATTGTAAGCAGATCCATCACGACCTGAGCGATGTCCTCAGGCTGAATCTGCCATGCTTTTTCGTCAGAAGGTGTATCGTTCCCAAAATGGGTGTTGACGCTGCCGGGGCAGATGTAGCTGACCTTGATATTGTCGTGACGAACCTCTTGCATTAACGCTTCAGAGAAACCGTTGAGGCCAAATTTCGATGCGTTGTAAGCCGCCATTTTAGGGTGAGCGTTTTGCCCCGCAAGTGACGAAATATTGATAATATAACCGCCTCGCCACTTCATCAGCGGGATCGCGTAGTGACAAGCATAAAAAACGGCGAACAGATTTGTCTCCAATGTCTGACGAAATTCGTCTCCCGACATCTCTTCGACAGTCTTGCCAAAAATGCCCATCCCGGCGTTATTGACCAAGATATCAATCCCGCCAAAAGTCTCGGACACAGTCTCGATCATCCGCCGCACCTGATACTCATCCCGCACATCGCAAACACAACCTGCGGCTTCCCCCCACGACGAAAGTCTCTCTACTGCCGAGTCAACCTCCGCCTGGCTCCGCCCGCAAATGAACACACTCGTGTCCGCCTTTGCCAAACTCTCCGCGATGGTATACCCAATGCCTTTCGTTCCGCCGGTCACAACTGCGACACTACTATTGGCTGTCATTTATTTAAAATCGTTATAGGTCTCGCCTTTGCCAAATTTGAGCTTTGGTGCATCTTTCCGACTTAATTCTTTCCATAGAATCGTGGCATTTCCACCTGGCTCCATTCTCATAACGCGAAACGCAAAGATCGAATCGACGCGTTTGTCGAAATCCAGACTAATAAAAAGCTGTTCCAGCATAGTCGGCTGGGACGACGGCACCAATGTGTTGCCCAATCGGTACGCGATCAGCCGAAAAGCATAGGTCGTATTTTCTATCGCTTTCGCATGACTTGCATAAGTAAATTCTCCGTAGATTACGCCTTTTCTAAACTGCGGGGCTCTGACTTTGGCTGCGGCTGCCTCAGTATCCGGTTTGATCTCCGCTAAAAATTTTACGCTGGGCTGATCCAGTGCAACATTTTCAAGCGAAACGTTGCCAAGCGAAACAAAAATGCCCTGCGAGAAAAATCCGCCCGAAATAAATTCATCATGGATAAACCCCATATCCTGATTGAGGATGTCGGAATATTTCTTTGCACGAAACGAGAAATATGAACTTTCGGGAACAAAACCTGCACAGTCACCGTCGATCCGAATAACTTTTGGGGTAATACAATTATAATTTGGAAATAGCCGGAATATTCCCACCCTATCCCCTTTTAAAAAATCTTTATATTTTTCGAGATCGGTGGGATTCACTTTCCGCATCTCTTTCATGCGTTCCACGTCTTTCTTTGTCAATTTTACCGGCACCAGACCCCCGCTTTCCGCAACTTCTTTTCGGATTTTCTCATCTTCGGCGGTCATGCGCCGAATCTTATTTTCTGCATCGGCATCAATTTTATTGCTCCTGCTCACTTCGTTAATCCGGTCCTTTCTCTGTGCATAAGCCTGCGGCATTGGCCAAATAAGTGCCAAAAATAATCCGTAATAGACATAATTTTTCATAGTCTTTCTCCGAGTGTGTCAAAGTTTCCGCTTAAGCAGGTCGTTCACTATCGTAGGGTTTGCCTTCCCGAGGGATGCCTTCATCACCTGCCCAACAAAGAAGCCAAAGAGCTTTTCGTTGCCATTTTTAAATGCTTCAACCTGATTCTGATTACTCCTGATCACTTCGTCAATGATTTTTTCTATCTCTTCCGAATCCGAAACTTGTTCAAAGCCCTTCTCGGTGATAATTTCCGGTGCAGATCTACCAGTTGAAAACATCTCAATAAGGACTTCCTTCGCCTGATTGTTGTTGATCGAGCCAGAAAGAACAGTAGTTATAAGTTCCGCGAGGTCTTCGGCGGTCACGAGCATTTCGCTCAAAGAGCTGCCGGAATTGTTTAACTCGCGGGTCAGTTCGCCCAATATCCAATTGGCCGACATTTTCGGATTGGCCGTGATCCGGGCTGTCGTTTCAAAATATTCGGCAAGATTCTTCTCCGCGACAAGCTGTGATGCGCCCGCAAATCCAAGTCCATAAACATCCATAAACCGATCGCGCATTGTGTCCGGCAATTCCGGCATCTGCGACCTTACCTTTTCAATAAACGCAGACGTCACCTCTAACGGCTGCAGGTCGGGTTCCGGAAAATATCGATAATCATGGGCGTCCTCCTTTGAACGCATGAACCGCGTCTGATTGTTCTTTTCGTCCCAAAGACGCGACTCCTGATTAACGGCCTCGCCCACCTCGTGAGCGGTGATCTGCCGGTCGATCTCAAACTCGATCGCCTTTTGCATAAAGCGCACCGAGTTCAGATTTTTCAGCTCAACCTTGTTCCTAAATTCCGTCTCACCGACCTTGCGCACCGAAACATTCGCCTCACAGCGAAGGTTTCCCTTTTCCATATCGGCATCGCTCGCCCCGACCCATTGCAGCACGCGGCGGACGTGATTTACATAATCATAAGCCTGCCAAGACGTGCGAAAATCAGGGGAAGTAACGATCTCACCCAACGGCGTTCCGGCGCGGTTAAGGTCGATATAGGAATATTTATCCGTGTCCGGCAAACCTTCGTGGACATTCTTACCGGCGTCTTCCTCCAGATGCATCCGCTGAATATGGATCGTCAAAGGCTTCCACTCAGTCGCATGGCCGCTCTCATCGCGTTCTGCGGTCAAGATCGTCAGTTGCCCGTCCGCCGAGAACGGCTTGTCGTATTGTGAGATCTGGTAGCCCTTTGGCAGGTCGGGATAAAAATAATTCTTGCGGGCAAATATAGAAGTTTCCTGAATCGTAAGGCCGAGCGAAAGAGCCGCTCTTGCCCCAAGTTCGATCACCCGCCGATTCAAAACCGGTAAAGCTCCGGGTAGACCCAGACACACCGGACACGTATTCGCATTTGGCTCGCCACCCGTCTCAACCGCGCACGAACAAAAGATCTTCGTTGCCGTCGCCAGCTGCGCATGGATCTCCATCCCGATAACTGCTTTCCAACCTTGTTTCATAAAATTACGACTAGTGGTGACGCATTGGTCACCATATCGGATACGATTTAGTTCTCGCCCCCGTCGGCCAAAACTGTCCGCCAGCAAAATATTCCGGCTGCTGGTACCGATTCGTGAGTAGCTGCGGGCGGTGGTGACGGTTGTATAGCGAATAGAACTCAGGCCTGTCGTCGTAGATTGTCTGTGTCTCTGCGGCTTGGCGATAATAGGCGCGCGCGAACTGTTCGTTTGCCAACCGCTGAGCCTCTATACGCTCGTGTTCCAGCCGTTCGGCGCGCAGCTTTGCCGACAACTGGGGGGTCTCGATCCGGCTCTGTTCACGCCGTCGTTCAAGCTCTTCCGGCGAAGCAAAGCCAAGCTTTGCGTAATTCTCCCGCAAACCGGTTTCGCCCTTTAGGCATTCCTGTTTATATTTTGCCAGATCGGAGTTGGTGACGGTCTTTGCCTGCGCCGCCGCTGACATCCCTGATCCAAAAATCATGAAAACCAAAAACAAAAATCGAATCTTCATATCTTTATCTTCCGATACAAAGATTTTAACGCATTGGACCGCAAAATGTCAGTAGCGTCTGCGTTAGCAGATGCGTAGAGCGACTAGCATCTGCTGACCCCAACGCGACCAACAATTGTCCTAAAACCCAAACGTCAGCCCAATCCGACCGGTCGCTCCCGACGTTCGAAATCCGTTCTCGTAATATTCGTAGTCGAAAACATTCTCGATCGTCCCATAGATCCGCAAGGAGCGTTTCTCTTTATGGAATCCGAAGGTATATCCGGCGGTCAGATCGCCTCTGCGGTTGCCGCGAAAGCGATAGACATACGTGGTAAATGTTGAGTTGCCAAATATTGGAGCCAGATAGGTCGAGGTCGCCAGAAAATCCAAATTCACCCAAAACCGTTTATATCTTTGCGTAGCGACCAGTGTAAATTGATGATCGGGAATACCGAGCGTACTGATAATGCGGCTGCCCGAAACCTGCGGGTTACGCTGATCGCTGTTTGTAAAGGTATATGACGCAAAAATATCGGTCGAGTCCGTAGCTTTGGCCGTGGCGCTGAATTCACCGCCGCGAGCGATGCCGCCTTTTTGATTTTCATAGCCGCCAAACGGACGCATAGTCGAGCCGATATTAGCCACGACATTGCCAAAGCCGATGACGTCTTTCAGCCGAGTATAAAAGTATATTGCCGAGAGCCGGACGCGATCCGCAGCAAGATTCTGTTCGACACCGACGTCAAATGCGATCGTCTTTTCCGGCTTCAAAAACGGATCGCCGATGGCAATAAAAGCGGCTCCGCCAAAGGTCGAAAAGAATGTTCCGAACCTCTCATACAGCGACGGCACCCGATAGCCGTTGCCGACATGAGCACGCAGCTTTGTACCTGATTGTCTAAAAAAGTATGACGCCGAGCCGTCAAACGTGTAGGCCGTCGGCGGGTCTGAGAGCGTCAGATTGCTGTACGGAGCGTTCGTCAGACTAAAGCTCGGACGGTCAAGGCTGAATCTCTGTGCGCGAGCTCCCGCCGCAAGTTGCAATCTGCCTTCGAGCAGACTCACCAGATCCTGTATGTAAACCGTATTACTCTGCTGGCCGCCACGTACAAAAAAATTGCCCGTGCCTGACGGCGTCCGCCCGTCGTTCCCAAACCGTTCACGCTCAAATTCGTATCCAGCCGTCAGTTGATTCGCGCCTTTGGGTGTCCAATTAATATGGGCGTTTCCCGTGTGGATCGTCCCGTTAAAAAGACTAGTCGAGGCACTCTGAAAACCGGCGCCAAGCGTGCCGTTTGTGTTTGTCCGTTTCGTTTTTAGGACTTGATAATAACCGCTCAACACGAGTTGGCTGCTGATGAACTGATTAACGGAAAGCTGTCCGCTGAAAAATCGCGACTTCTGAAAATTGTCCGGGTCGTTGACATCCGGGACAAAGTTCACGTTCGGACTTGCGTTGATGATCGTAGCGTTTGAGGCTGGCAACGCCTCGAATGTGTCGGGATTCGAATTGAGCCGCACGTCGGCGTCCGAGAAAAAGATTCGGCCCGAAATATTCGTTTTTGTAAATGGATTTGCGTCAATACGCGTCTGGAAATTTGTATTATGGGCGTCGTCCTGGCCATCGATTCCCTTTGTATAAACTGTCCGCGAAACGCTGGCTCCAATGCCGAATTTGCCGCTCTCCGCGCCATGCGAAATGTTGCCGCGAAAGTGTCCCAGCCCTAGCCCGCCAAACGCCCCGCCGATCTGCCCGTGCGTTCCCGATTTCGCTTCAGGTGTCTGAAAATCAACCGTTCCGCCGATGGCGTTCGTCCCGTAAAGCGAGGAACCCGACCCGCGCAAAACTTCGACCTTCGAAACGCTCGTCAGCGTAAAATGGCTCAAAAAAGATGACGCATCACCCGTAATCGCCGTCGCATCGCGAAAGCGAATCCCGTCGATCAAAATCGCCGTATCCTGATTTCGTAGCCCGCGCGTCTTTATCGTCGCCAGCCGCCCAAAGCCACCTGACTGCTGAACCCGAAAACCCGGGATCGTTCGCAAAGATTCAATTAACGAAAAATCCGCCCGGTCCCGCATCTCCTGCCCTGATATAACATCAACCGTCTTAGAAACCTGCTCGATAGTCTGGGTCTCGCCTGTCGACACAGTTACTGATTCTCGAATTTGCTGATCTAAAATCAATTCAAGATCAACTTCGTAGGTCTGCCCTGCGACAAGTTTGACTTCCCGGCTTCCCGAGACTTTTATCTCACGCCCCGTATCAAAACTTGCCTGCAAAATATATGTTCCCGCGAGCAGTGGCTTGAACCTATACTCACCTACATTATTTGTCTTTGTTTCGTGTTTCTGGCTTTTGTCCGTTACCAAAACCGCGGTGACCGTGACGTTGGCAATACCTGTATTGTTACCAACGACGAGCCCTCCCAAACTAGTTGTTTCTTGAGAATAAGCCGCGATTGCGAATAAACTTATCAATCCTAAAATTCTTACAAACCTCATATCATCTCCTTTTCTGCCCATCGCAGATTGGTTCCTACCCCGACAAACGCGCATGGTTCCCGACTCTTCCATGTGCGGAATGTGGAGTGCGGAATGCGGAATGCGGAATTTCTTACACTCCGCACTCATCACTCCGCACTCCGCACTCCGCACTAGAATCACGGTTGCGTGGGCAGTGCCGGCTTGTTCACCGGACTTCCCTTGCATCGCTTGCCAACGTTTAGCCACGAATGACACGAATTTCACAAATAAATTTCATTAGTGCCATTAGTGTAATTCGTGGCTAACTTTCTTAAAAAACGTTCGTGACCCGAACGTTTCCGCTTGCCGGATTCGTATCCAGCAGCACTCTGACGCCAAAAACATCCGCGACATTTTCAGCCGTCAAAACCTCGGCGGGCGTACCCTTCGCGGCTATCCGCCCGTGTTTCAGCATAATGATCTCATCGGCAAACTCCGCCGCCAGATTGAGGTCATGCGTGATGACGATCGCCGACGCCCCGGACTCCAGACACCGCCGACGCACGAGCTTGAACATCATCGCCTGATGAGCGAGATCGAGATTGGCCGTCGGCTCGTCAAGCAGTAAAATCCGTGCATTCGTGGCTATCGCCCTCGCTAGCACGACCCGCTGCCGCTCGCCGCCAGAAAGATGATTCATTAGCCGCGTCGCGTATCCGGTCAGGTCGCATTCGGCCAGAGCTTTCTCCGCAAATTCAAAATCGCCTTCGCTCTCCCAGCCAAATGCCCCGCCATGTAAAAACCGCCCCGACAGCACAAATTCAAAAACCGTCACCGGAAACCGCGTCTCATTTTCCTGCGCCACAACCGCGATATTCCGCGCGATCTCACGCCGCGATAGGCCGCTTAATTGACAGCCATCAAGCTCGATCTCGCCGCCTGCCAATGGCAGCGTGCCATTCAAAGCACGGATTAGCGTAGTTTTTCCCGCACCATTGGCTCCGAGCAACGCGATGATCGAGCCGTCTCTCAAACTCAGAGAAACATCGCGCAAAACATCGCGTTCACCGTACCTGATCGTTATGTCCCAAACCTCTAGCATCTTTTCTGTCAGAACCGGGCGCGGTAGCGACTGGGTTCCGGTTTGCTAACGCAAAAGAACCCGGTCACTAACGTTCCCGTTTCTGACTCAATTCTTCCTCAACAAATAAATAAACATCGGTGCCCCGATCAGTGCCGTAACCGCCCCCACGGGCAATTCCCTCGGAGCGATCGCCGTCCGGGCGATCGTGTCCGCAAATACAACAAATATCGCTCCCGCTATCGCGGAAAACGGCACGACCAGCCGGTTATCGCTGCCAACACTCAAACGCACCAGATGCGGCACGATCAGCCCGACGTAACCGACACTGCCGCTCGCTGCGACCGCCGCTCCTACAACTAAACTTGAAGCTCCAAAAACGAGCATTCGCACACGAGAGACCTCGACGCCAAAATCGAACGCATCCCGCTCGCCGACCATCATCAGATTCAAAGCTCTCGCCTGCGAGGTTAGCACTATCGTTCCGATAATCACTGCGGCAAGGCTCAAATAAACACCGTTTCGCGTCGCCTGTGACAGGTCGCCGAGCAGCCAAAATGTAAAGCTCCGCAGCTTGGCCGCGTCGAGCAAAGTAGTTAGCATCACAATCACCGACGACAAAAACGTTGTCACGATCACGCCCGACAGCACCAGTCGCTCTACATTCATCCCGGCACAACTTTTCGCCATTCGATAAACGGCGAGCGTTGCCAAACCCGCTCCCGCAAACGCCAAAACCGGCCGAGTGATCTCAAGGCTCTGAAAAAAAACAAACGCCAGCATCGTCCCCAACGCCGCTCCGTTCGACACGCCCAGCAAATAAGGTTCGGCCAGCGGATTTCGCAACAGCGACTGCAGCCCCGCACCCGCCACAGCCAAACTCGCCCCGACACACGCTCCCAACAATATCCGCGGCAAGCGAATGTCATAAAAAATCGACCGCTGCTGCTCGTTCAGATCGAATAACGGAAGCTGCTCGGCGCCAAGCATCGCCGCCCCGACGAGCACGATCACGAGCAACAGGACAAGCACACCGCCGAGACACAGAGACGCAGAGAATGATTTAATTTTTGCCTTCGACTCAGCCATCTTTAAAAAGCCGAATTACCCGATGGATCTAACCCTCGCTTCCATTCAAACTTTCCCATGTGTAGTTGGCGAGCGACGTACTCCAGCACATTAACAAGCCTGGGTCCGGGCCGCGAGAGTTGGTCTGCGTTGAGTAAGATCACATGTCCGTTCTTGACCGCCGATGAATTCTTAAAAACTTCGTTCGGCTCCTTGTTGTCCTCACTGTCCGAGAGGATGAGCGTCTCCGGATTTAACGCCGAAGCCGTTTCCTTGCTTAGTTTAGGATAGGCGGAGTCGACGTTTGCCGTGACTGATTCCCCGCCAGCCTGTTCGAGAAGTGCGGTCAAGAACGACTGTTTTCCTATTGTAAAAAGTGGCTCTTTCGATATTTGGACAAAAACGTGAATCTTCTTTTCACCCGACACCCTTTGGTAGACCGCGTTAATCCGCGCCGTCAGGTCCGCCACAAGTTGGTTGGCCTGTTCGTGTGTCCCCATCAGCTCGCCTAGCTCTTTAAGATTCTTCATTACGCCGTCGAGCGACGTTGGATTTGTCACATAAACCGCAATACCATTCGCCTCAAGCGTCTTCATAAAGGCCTCGATTTGCGACGCCGTCGAGACAAAAACGACGTCCGGTTTGAGGGCGATGATCGACTCCATATTCGGCGTCATCGTGTCGCCGATTTTGGGAATCTCCTTTGCCTGCTCGGGATAATTGCAAAACGTCGTGACGCCAACCAATCGGGCGCCTGCTCCGACGGCGAAAATGTTCTCGGTCAGATTGGGTGCCAGAGAAACGACACGAGCGATCTTCACAGGAACAGCTACCTGTCGCCCAAGGTCATCGGTCACGATCCGCATTGGCCGGTTCGTCGGAGTCGACTGATCGGCAACATCCGCGACCGTCGGTTTGGCCCGGCAGCCGCCGAAGGTCGAGATCGACGCCAATACGATAAAAATTAGTAACCCTTTTCTCATGCCATCATTCTGAAATCTGAAATTGAGATCGGAAATTTGAAATCAAAAAACGCCTCGTTCTTCACGTCGAAATACATCGACCAGAAAAACAAGGCGTTCCAAAAACTAGATTGAAATTCCAAGTCTGCCCGCGATGTTTTGACGCGAAACATCTTTACTGGCAACAAGCGTTTTGAGGCAGGAATTCTGACTTAGCATTAAAAATGCCTTACAGTGACGCGATCGTGCAGGAATTTCACCCGCTTACCCTATTCGGCTGTCTCATGAAAAAACAGCACCTCAAACGCTCTTATATACAAAGATCAACGAATAATTGTCGGCTCCCAGCCGTGCAAAGTCAAACGGCTCATTCACCATCGTCTCGTCCTTACTTACATTCGACGCTCTTTGCAAGACCTGTTAATACAACCCGTACATTCGTAGGAGCAATGATGACGAGATTTGACGACGATCTGGACGAAGACGACGAACCAGACGACGGAGAGGCGCAATTTGCTTGACACAAACTGGCGGCGGGAATATCCTCGGCAATAGATGGACTTTTACTTTTTGCTATTATCACTTTTTTCACCGCGGATCGTGATGCTCGTCTATCTCTTGATGTTCCCGAACCTCTTTCCGGCGAATACGGTTCCGCAATGGGGCGATCTCCTGCTCGGCGTCTTTGCCCCGCGCATCCTGATCCTGATATACATCTACCAGAACTTGGGCTACGACAACGTGTGGTTCGCTGCCCATCTCATTGTGATGATACTCGCCTACTTCGGCGGAGGCCGCGAAACCCGACGCCGCCGCAGACGACGCTCCACCGCCGAATAACTGCGGCTACTCTCGACTTTCGCCTCCTGACTCTTGACTGCTTCTGTATGAGAGCGTACATATCTTTACACGCC
>JBDSCV010000032.1:0-7979 GCA_039920905.1 Pyrinomonadaceae bacterium | reverse complement strand
AGACGCCGTCAACCGCTTTCACCGTTTTTGAAGCGCTAAACAGCCCGCCGCCGGAGCGGTAATGAACCTTTAGGTCCTGTAACGAGATGAGAATGTTTTCGTTTTGGTCCGCCATTATTTTGATTCCCGCTCCCGCACGGATTCGTCGTAAACTTCTTTTGCAAAATGGCAAAGCGAATAATGATCTTCATTGATCTGCACAAACGGTGGAAATTCCGTGCGGCAAATGTCCGCCGCTCTGTCGCAACGTTCGGCGAACGGACAGCCGGGCGGCAGATGCGCGACATCCGGCGGCAGGCCTGGAATCTGATATAGATCTTTTCCCTGTTCGTGGGCCGGGTCGGGCACGCTCTTTAATAGACCTTTCGTGTAGGGATTAGCCGGAGTGGCAAATAATTCTTTTGTCGGTGCCTGCTCAAACACCTTACCCGCATACATTACGATGATCTTATCGGTCATACCCGCAACGACACCCAAGTCGTGCGTTATAAGAATGACGCTCGTTCCCATGCGGGCTTTCAGATCCTTAATAAGTTCAAGGATCTGGGCCTGAATTGTTACATCGAGGGCCGTGGTCGGCTCGTCCGCGATCAGCAGTTCCGGGTCGCAGCTCAGGGCCATCGCTATCATTACACGCTGACGCATACCGCCGGAAAATTCGTGCGGATAGCTGTTGATGCGTTCCTCGGCGTCGGAAATGCCGACCGTTTTGAGCATTTTGACAGCGTGATCGTAAGCCTGTTTTTTTGTGTGGCCGAGGTGAAGCTGAGTGACCTCCATCAGTTGTTTCGAGATCTTTAGAAATGGATTTAGCGACGTCATCGGGTCCTGAAAGATCATCGCGATCCGGCGCCCGCGTATCTTCCGAACCTCGTCGATCGGCAGCCCCAGTACGTCGATGCCGTCAAAAATGATCTTTCCGCCAGCGATCTTTCCCGGCGGCTCGGGTATCAGCCGCATCACCGAAAGGTTTGTCACCGATTTGCCGCTGCCCGATTCGCCAACGACGCCCAGCGTCTCGCCTTTCTTCAGCTCGAACGTGATGCCGTCAACCGCCTTGACGACGCCATCCTCAGTCATGAAGTACGTCTTTAGGCCGGTAACCGATAGGATTGTGCCGTTTTGGTCGCTCACCAATTCTCTTAGAATTTCCTCGTCTGCGGATCGAGCGCGTCGCGCAGCCCGTCACCCAAAAAGTTTAATGAAAAAAGTGTCAGTGCCATCGTCACGCCCGGAAAAATCAATTGCCACGGGAAGATAGCTATGTTCTTCACGCCGTCCGACGCGAGGCTGCCCCACGAGGCGAAAGGCGCCTGCACTCCGAGGCCGAGATACGATAAAAACGCTTCGGTCAGCATCACGCTGGGAACCGTCAGCGTCGCATATACGATCACCGGTCCCAGCGTATTTGGCACTAAATGCCGAAAGATAATTCCAAAAGTGGAGACGCCTGTCGCCTTTGCCGCCAAAATGAATTCTTGATTTTTAAGCGAAAGAACCTGTCCGCGAACGACGCGCGCCATCGTCAGCCAAGAGACAAGGCCGAGTGCGAAAAACAATAGGAATATCTGGCTCAACCCCTGATTTCCGGCGCCGCCAAATTTTTCGGATAAGAATTGGACCCATCGCGGAGTATTTTGCCCGCCGAACACCGAAAGCAGAACAATGACGATGAGGATATAGGGGATCGCGTAGATCATGTCGACAATACGCATCATCAGATTGTCGATCTTACCGCCAAGGTAGCCCGCAATCGCCCCGTAAGAAACACCAACTATCAGCGAGACAAACGTAGAAATGATGCCGACCATGAGCGAAATTCGCCCGCCCTGCAGAACGCGGGCGAGCATATCGCGTCCGGCTTCGTCGGTTCCCATCGGATGAGTCAGCGACGGGGGAAACGATTTGATGAGGTCGCCATTTTCGGGAATGCCGTCCGCCGTATATCCTGTCGCCCAAAAAATTAATATTGGTCCGAGGACGACCAGCAACAACATGATCGCGAGCACCACAAGGCCAAAAACTGCCAACTTATTCTTGAGAAGACGCTTCCAGGCATCGCCCCACAGCGATGATCCTTCAACTATGTCTACGTTTTCTGCCATAACTCGTTTATTCGTAACGAATTCGCGGATCCAGAAATCCGTATGATATATCGACCGCCAGATTAAAGAACATTATCAATATCGAAAGAAAAGCGACGATGCCAAGCGTCAAAGGTTCGTCGCGATTCAGGACCGACTGGATAAAAATATTGCCAAGACCGGGTATCGCGAAGACGCGTTCGACCACGACGGTACCGGCTAAAAGCCCGGCTAGCGCGGGTCCCGTAAAGGAAATCACGGGTATGATGCCGCCCCTGATAGCATGACGGAGCAAGACCGTTTTTTCGTCTAAACCCTTTGCCCGGGCGGTGCGGATGTAGTCCGAACGCATGACCTCGAGCATTCCGGCCCTCGTCAGCCGGGCGATATAGGCAGCGTAAATCGCAGACAGCGTAATGACCGGCAGAACGATCGACGAAAATCCGCCCCAGCGAGCCGGCGGAAAAATGTAGACGCCGAGTGCAAAAAAGAGGACAAGGATCGGGCCAAAGACAAAGTTCGGCACCGACAGACCGAGCATTGCGACAGCCATCGAACCGTAATCCCATAGAGAGTTTTGCCTGAGAGCCGCAATGATCCCGGTGGTCAGGCCGATGACAAGGGCGAGGAGATAGGCGAGAATGCCAATCGTTGCCGAATACGGCAGATGGCGCCCGATGATCTCGTTCACTGTCTGTCCCTGATATTTGAGCGAATCGCCAAAATCAAGCTGAACGATATGCAGCATCATTAGGCCGTATTGGTCGTACCACGGTTTATCGAGGCCGTATTTTTTCTCAATATTTGCTTTGATGGCCGGCGGCAATTTCTTGTCCGTATCGTAAAATGTGCCCGGGGCAAGACGGATCAGTCCCCAGGTCAGGGTAATGACCAGAAGCGCCATCGGGATTATTATTAACAGCCTGCGTAGGATGAAACTTAGCATTTCTCTTCTTACGAACTATTTCACGATGGCTTGTTTTGACTTTTCCATCTGCTCCTGAGTTGCCGTCAGAACATTGACCTGAGCCGTCACGGACGGATCGTCCTCTTTCATTATGGCGTCCATATCCGCCGTCCATTTATTTGGGTCGCGCTCAATATAAACAAATTTCCATGGTTCCAGGGTTCCCGGATTTGGATAAAAGCCCTTAATATAAGGCTTTTTCATCCAACTCGTGCCGGAGGTTCCAAGCGGGATTATTATCTGTTGCTGCATCACGTAAAACTCTGCTTCAGCAAGTTTTTCAAAACGTTTTTGCGCATCGACGATGTTATTCGCATCGTCGAGTAACTTATCAAATTTCGGATCCCACCAGCCCGTTCCCCCCTCGTTTGCCTGCGAGTAATATAGTCCTAAAAAAGTGTATGGATCCATATAATCGCCGATCCATCCGCGACGAGCAAATCCATCATAGTCAACTTTGTTGAGCAATGGCAGAAACGTCCGGAACTCCATGTTTTTCATCGGAACAGTAATCCCCAAATTCTGTTTCCATTGAGCCTGAACAAATTCGGCCACCGACTTGTTGCTCTCGGCTGTATTATAAGTGATGCTGACCTTGTCTACCGGAAATGAGGGACACGAATAACCGACGCCGCTTTGTGTCACGGGAAAGCCAGCTTCGGCCAGCAGTTTTCGACCTTTTTCAGCATCGAAGATGCGGGCCTTCCACTCGTCAAGCGAGCTGCCCTTTTTGTTTAATTCCTCGGTGTAGATTTTTTCCCGGGCCTCCTCGTATTTTGGGAAGATGCCCTCAGGGGTCATATCAACAAGCGGTTTCAATGTTTTTCGGAATTGCGCGAGAGATTCGCGGTCGATAGCCAACGCAAAGGCCTGACGGACTTTGAGATTGTCCATCGGAGGTTTCTTGACGTTTATGACGTAAAACTCAGTTGCAACCTCAGGGTGGAGCGAGTATTCAGCCTTATATTGGCGAATTGTCTCATTCCACGGAGCGGGAACTGTGTGGTTGTAGAGAGCATCGACAGCCCCTGCTTTATAAAGGTTCATCATCGTTGTTTGCTCATCAAGAGGATAAAACTCTATGCCGTCGAGCTTTACGTTTGCAGCATCCCAATAATTTGGGTCGCGGGTCATGGTGAGTATGTCATACGGACGATGAACGGCGAGCTTAAAGGCACCTGAAGTTACGATGTTTCCGATCCGGGTCCAATTGATACCGTACTTTTCGATGATCTTTTGAGGAACAACACGAAAAAACTGGTGAGCCAGCAAACCGAGAAAATACGGAGCCGGCTGAAACAGCTTGATCCTGAGAGTGTAGTCGTCGACGGCCTCAAGGCCAATATCTTCTGCTTTAACAAGCACCAACTCCTTTCCGTCGAGAGCAGTTTTCAGTTTTATGTCCTTCTCAGTGATCTTGGCTAGTTCCTTTTTGTCGCTCGGAACAGAGAGCCGTTCAGCCGAGTCGAGAAAACGGTGGAATTCTGTATCGGAACCAACCGTGTCATGAGTTTCCGGTCCCGAGGAAACCTCAGAAAAATCTTTCTTTAGCAAAAACGAGCCATCTGTGCCCCGAACAAATGAGCGGCCTGAATTATAGGCTTCGGAATATTTTATGTAATAACCAAGGCTCGCGTTTCTCGAAGCGAGTTCGGGTGAAAAACCGCGCCGCAGTGAGAAAACGAAATCGTTTGATGTGATCGAATCACCATTAGAGAACTTCGCGTTTTTCCGAAGATGAAAAAGGTATTCGGTGCCGTCAGGGCTGATCTCCCAACTTTCGGCGATCGCCGGGATCGGCTCCATCGTTTTCGGATGATATTCGACTAAACCGTCAAACAGGGCGATCAAGATGCGGGCGTCTGGTTGGCTGTTTGTGATCGGAGGATCAAGCGATTCGATCTCGCCCCCCGATACATATCGCATTATGTTGTCTTTTGGGGGAGATGTCTGCCCGAAATACCGGCTGCTGGCCGATGTCGAGCAGCTCGCAACGAGCGAACACAGTATGACTAAAGCGAGAAATATCTTAGGCTGGCCGGATCGTAGTTCTGTCATATTTCGAACACCAAACAATCAACGTGCGAGTGGGTGAATAATTGCAATTGGCGAATAGTATAAACCGCGCTTACGATTCGCTGCGGGCCGATTTCGGTTGCCAGTTATTGTCGATACTGACCTCCTTCAACGACGGAGCGTCGAGGCCATTCATCTCAAAACCGCGAATATAAGGCTTTACCAGCGAATAAGTAGTCGGAAAATAGAGCGGGATCACCTTTAATTCAAAGATCGCATCCTCCTCGGTCAGGATCGACACCATTTCACTAATTTCTACTCTTATGATCTCTTCGCCCGGCGCTTCAACCGGTCCGCCCTTCGAATCCTCGCCCCCTGGAATGGGCGCTTGTTTCTCGAAATTCGAACCATCTCTCGTAGTACGTTCTGTGACAGGCTTTTCTACAATCTTTTTTGCCGAACCCAGGATCGCTGTAATATTTACAAGCTCATCATTAACCGGAAGCACCACGCCCCGCCGCAGAAGATCAAAATCACCCGATTTTCTCACGTCTTCGATCTCAGTCGCTTCTTTTACGAGGATAACAGTATCAAGGTTTAGGTTTTGTTTCCACATGCGGGCAACCGAGCGGGCGACACGCTGTTGAATATCGTTCCGGTTTACAACCAAACGGACTAGCGGAAAGCCCGTACCGTCAAGATATCCGGCATTTTCCAGAAGTTGCTGAGCCTTTGCGGCATTGAGCGAGAGAGGGGCGGCATTCTGCTCGCCAAGCGGAAAAAAGGTGGTGGCCGGCTGCGTTGTACCCTCGAGATCGCTGTGGGTAAGTTTGTCGCGGTCGATGGCAATGGCGAGGGCCTCGCGAATGCGGCGGTCGTTAAACGGGGCCTTGGACGTATTGAATTCATAAAAATTCAAGGCGTTGTGCGACGTTCGGCGAAAATCTTCGTAAGGCGATAACAGCTTTAAGGCCAGCGGCTCAAAAACTGCATTTGTGACCACATCGACCTCGCCTTTTTTATACGCCTCAAGGGCGGTTTCGGCCGAATTTGAAGCCACAAAACGAATGCGTTCCAGAGCGATTGAGTTCTTATTCCAGTAAGTTTCGGAGCGTTCCAACGAGATGCCATCGTCAGCGTTCTTTGTTATCTGAAAGGCTCCGTTTGTGACGGTTAACGGATCAAGACCAGGTTGTTCAAAATTTAAGCCGTCACCATACACGGGACGGAAAATTGGATTTGAGACGAGTTTTGGAAAGTCCTTATCAGGGAGTTCAAGATTCACCTTTAAGGTTGCATCGTCCACGGCCTCAACACCGAATTTTGTCGGAGAGGCATCTTCCTTTCTGGTTCCCGTTGGTAATTCTTCTTGCTTTTTTGGCTCAATGATCGGCGGCGCGGCGAGCTGGGAACCAGATAAATTGCCAGAGCCAAGATGCGGGACATCAGTCTGCGGAACCGTTTCGGATGGCGGCGGGTGCAAAAAATCTAGTGGTTCGCCAGGCAGCTTTTGCATGTCGATGTCTTTCGCCTTCATGCCGACAATATTTTGAAAGAGAAACACATTGGCGGCCTTTTCGCGCAGATCAACGAGTCGTTTCCACGACCGGACAAAATCCCTGGCGCTTACACGCTCTCCATTCGACCAACGGGCGTCCTTTCTGATATGAAATGTCCAGGTACGAAGATCGGCGGTCGATTCCCACTTTTCGGCAATGGCTGGTATTTCGCGTAGGCTCTTGCTGTCGAGATCCGTGAGGCCTTCGTAGGTCGCGCGAATTATATCGGTCTCGGGTGCGGCTGCTGCCCTTGCGGGATCGAGGGATTTCGGCATCTTTCCGTTGCTCCATCGGAGTTCCTGCTTAGGCGGCGGCACGGTGACAGCGTAAAAAGGCTCGACCTTTGGCCGCTCAAGTTCTCTGCACCCAGCAAGCAATAACAGCGAAAGGACGGCCACCGACATATAAAAATGTCGGTCTGGGCGCAAACTTAATGCTTTTGCAAAAACTATGAGCGTTTGTCGTATCATCGCTCTATCGAGCGCGGAAGTTTCAGCATTTGAAATACCTCATTCGTCTGTTTTCGTGTGTCATCAAACCCGAACGAGGTGTCAACCAGATAGTCCGCATATCGCTTTTTTTCCTCTTGCGGCATCTGTGCGTTGAGGCGTTTTTGCCCATCTGTTTCGGTCAGATCGTCGCGTAACATCAACCGTGTCAATTGTATCGTAGGTGAACACCAGACAACAATAAGTTTGTCAAAGCGCTTGTATCCGCCGGACTCGATCATCAATGCGGCGTCGATGACCGCAACGCCATCCGGATCGTTTTCTTCGTACGTTTTGATCCACTGATTTTGCGCCTCGATGACCAGCGGATGAACTAGCGAATTTAGTGAAGTTCGTTTTTCCTCATCGGCAAAGACGATAGCTCCCAGCTTTTTCCGGTCCAGTTCGCCGTTTGGCAACAGAACACTGCTGCCAAATTCTTTAACGATCTGCCGCAACCCTTCGCTGCCCGGTTCGACGACATCGCGCGAAGTTTTGTCGGCGTCCAGGACATGGCAACCCAGTTCGCGAAGCACATCGCAAACATAGGATTTGCCTACGGCAATCGAACCGGTGAGGCCCACTTTTAACATTCAAGCCGCCCGGTTATGACGTTTTGCGAGTTTTTGGACGTTGAATTCAGCGATCTCGGTTAAAGTCAGTCCAAGTTCGTCGGCGCACGCCGAGATATACCACAGCACATCGCCAAGTTCATCCTTGAGCTTGCCGCGAATCTCGTCATTTATCACGCCGCCGTGATCGCGTTGAATTTTTTTAACGATGTTGGCGACCTCGCCCGCTTCGCCGGCAAGCCCAAGCGTGGGGTATTCGAGATTGTCAAAACGTTTCGGGTAAAGTGCCGTCT
>JBDSCV010000031.1:0-6644 GCA_039920905.1 Pyrinomonadaceae bacterium | reverse complement strand
CCACATGTCGAATCTGAGAGCGTTGCGGGCCTTGTTTTTGGCCGTGAGCACCGTCACCTTTAATTTCTTTCGCATAAAGCCAAACGGATGCTCGACCGCCGCTCGGACGCGTGATTTTTGTTTATTGCGTTTTTGCTGGCGCTTTCGTAATGGATGGTTTCTGGCTCCTTTGTCGAGTATTCCGTAATAAATGCCGCTTGCACGCATCGCTTTTTTATTCTTTTGGCTGGCGTAGGCCTTGTCGGCGAAAACGCTTTGCTCATCGCCGCTCAGCACATTTTCCAGTTCCTGCGAATCATGCACATTGGCCGCTGTAAATGTCCGTTTGCGGATAATCTTGCTTTCGGCGTCAACCCCGATATGCCCTTTGTACCCAAAGTGCTTTTTGCCGTTCTTAGCTGTGCTCTGAGCGTCGGTATCTATCTGCGAACTTGGTTCCGTCTCCAGTTCTTCCCGCTTTTTCCGGCTCAACGGCCGGTTACCGCTCTTGATAATCGTCGCGTCCACGATCGTCCCCTTCTTTAGCAGCAGCCCGTTCGCTTCTATCCGACCCACGATGCTCTCGAAGATCGCGTCCATTAAGTTTTGCCGTATCAACGCCTCCTTAAACTTCCATATCGTCGTGAAATCAGGTATCTCCTCGTCATATCCTAACCCCACGAATTGCTGAAAACTGAGGCGGTCAATCAACTGATCCTCCAACTCCTCATCGCTCAAATTAAACGCATACTGCAAAAACAGCATCTTCAGCTTTATCTCGAAATCTATCGGCGGCCGCCCGCCCTTCCCGCCTCGCGTCTTGTCCAGTACGCTCACGCTCACCGCCAACTCCTCCCAGTTTACCATCGCCCCTATCGCTTCCAACGTCGCCACCGCCCGACTCCTCTTCCGCCGTCCACCAAAACTCATCACCGCATCCATTAAACTTTGCTGATTCCTTTTTTGCATCCCTAATTATACAATCTTCTTCTATATTCTTGAGAGAGGCTTTTCAAAGAACTTTAGTAATAGGATCGAGAGAATTACATGCAAACATTTTTCACAGCAAACATAGCGGAGGTGGACTCAATTGTAAGCAATGCGATCGACGACGAGGTGCGGCGGCAGACGGACGGGCTTGAGCTGATCGCGTCGGAAAATTTTGTATCCGAGGCGGTTCTGCAGACGATGGGCACGGCATTTACAAACAAATACGCCGAGGGTTATCCGGCCAAGAGGTATTACGGCGGGTGCGAGTTTGCCGATGTCGTCGAAAATCTGGCAATTGACCGGGCGAAAGAGATATTTGGTGCCGAGCACGCCAATGTCCAGCCGCATTCGGGGGCGCAGGCGAATATGGCGGTACTAATGACGGCACTCGATCACGGCGATCAAATATTGGGGATGAATCTGTCGCACGGCGGACATCTGACGCATGGGCATCCGCTCAATTTTTCTGGGATCAATTACAAGGTTGCGGATTATGGTGTGAACAAAGAGACCGAGCAGATCGATTATGACGAATTGCAAAAAATTGCCGAAGGGTCAAAGCCGAAACTGCTCATCTGCGGTGCATCGGCGTATCCGCGAACGATAGATTTTGCACGTATCGGTGAGATCGCACGCAGCGTCGGGGCGAAGGTGATGGCTGATATGGCGCATATCGCGGGGCTTGTCGCGACGGGGCTACATCCTTCGCCGGTGCCGCATTGTGAGTTTGTGACGACCACGACGCATAAGACCTTGCGCGGGCCGCGTGGCGGTTTGATATTGTGCCGCGAGGAATATGCGGCTGATGTTAATCGCAGTGTGTTTCCGGGTGTTCAGGGCGGGCCGCTGGTGCATATTATTGCGGCAAAAGCTGTGGCCTTTGGCGAGGCTTTGCACGAAGATTTCAAGGCATATCAGCAGCAGATCATTGATAACGCAAAGGTCCTGGCCGATACGCTCTCAAACGCTGGCTTGCGGCTCGTTTCGGGCGGCACGGACAACCATTTATTGCTCGTGGATGTCTTTATGGACGGCAAAGGAATTACCGGCAAGGTCGCGGAAAAGGCCCTTGGTGACGTTGACATCACGGTCAATAAAAACACGATCCCGTTTGATACGAATAAGCCTTTTATCGCATCTGGTGTACGGCTTGGAACGCCCGCACTCACCACGCGTGGAATGAAAGAGCCCGAAATGAAGCTGATCGGCGAGATGATCGCCGCGGTGATGCACGAGCCAGAGTCAGAAGACGTGAAGTCTCGCGTAAGACAAGGCGTTGCCGATGTGACCGCAAAATTCCCAATGTATCCCGGGCGTTTAAAAGAAAAACGTGAGGAAGCCGTCTCGACGATGTGATCAATGAGGAAATATAAAATATTGATGACACTGGGCTTGTGCGCAGTTCTAATTGCTCCTACGTTAAATCAAACGATCGCCAAACGTGCCATGCCCGACGAGTTTGTCAGCGACGGTTGTAGCTTGTTTCCCGACGGCAATTATCGGGCCTGCTGCGTAGAGCATGATAAGGCATATTATTTTGGCGGGACGAAAAAAGAGAGAAAGGCTGCCGACCGGCTGCTGCGCGACTGCGTCAGGGCGAAAGGACATAGGTTCCTCGCTCCCGCAATGTATATTGGTGTACGGATCGGCGGCGTAGCGTTTTTGCCAACGCCGTTTCGATGGGGTTTTGGGAAAAAGAAGCCGAAAAAAGACGGCGAGGCAACCCAGCAAAAGTTCCAAGTTCAGCATTAGTTAGAATGGTATTGAAAATCTAACGGTCAGTTATTTCGTTTTCGGCGTCAAACTGGTCGAGAATGTCCCTCGCTTCGTCTGAGTCAAATTCGAAAGCCTTTTGTTCGAGAGCTCCGGCGGCGATGCCGGCGTAAAGCGGATCATCCAGCAGAGGTAGTATGACCGGAATCGGAAGCATTGCCAGCGTTTCGTATGCGATAGCACGGATCTGCGGCAACTGCGTCTGCCGGACTATTTCCGCAATTTCACCTGCCGAAAAACGCTCTGTTAGCCGGTCCGAAAGTTTATCGAGGGCATTGTAATCGGTTTCCTTTATCGCCCTTTCCGCAAGCTGGATAAAGACCTCGGCGGACGCTGATTGGGCCTCTAGTACCCTAGCACAAGTATCGGCAAGATGCCTGATCTCGGTCAGTTTAACGGAATCTTTGCGAACCTCGGACGTTTTTGACTGCTCATCGAGAGCGGTAAGCAGCCGGCTGACTTCCCAATCAGCACGAGCGTCGTAGGAGAGCTTGGGATTCCTGATATTTGCCGGAGCCGAACCCGTAGATTGCAGGGCACCGACAAGCATTTTCTTGGTGATGGGCCGCAAGCCTTCCCAAATACTTGCAACATGTCCGCCGAATTCGTTGATTACCATGTCAATAGAATAAGTTTGCTATCAGACGGTGCTCTTGTCAAGCCGATTCTTTAGCCGCGATCGCTTTGCTAAGGCGAGTTTCCACTCCGTTCAATACAGCCTCAAATTCAGCATCATCTTCGTCTACTTTTTCGAGCAATGCAAACGGCAAAGTTCCCAAATGCCGGATTTCCCAGGCAACGCCGCCGCTTTTTGGCGGACGCGAAAACCAGGCTGCGTCGATGTCAGAGTCGATTGCCGGAACATTGTCAAAAAGCTCATAACCGGTTTTGCACCAACTAATTTTGGTAGCCGGAGAAAGCAAAACACGGCGTAATACCCAACCGTGCTTTTGATAAGTTTTGATTATTTCGTTGATCGCGATTGTGTCGATCATTTTGCTTTTTTTGGCGAATTGGAAACGTTTGCAATGGTGTTGGTTATCGTGGAAGAGCTAGTGTTTGTATTCGAAACCTCGTGAAGGTCCCGATATGTCATCGCATTAGCGGCTTCTTTTTCCCGCTGATCGCGGCCGAGGGCAGGGAACTTGAATGTTCTCGCAAACAGATCGCCGACGGCGAGTTTCCAAGTGCCATCTTCAATCATATACGGCAAATCTTCCCACTTACTGTCCTTTGAATTCCACACTTCGATGGCTCCCATATTGTCTTTTACACGTTCGTCGCGGATGGGCGGGAGGGTGTCGGAAAAAGTTGACGCAGTTAAGCCGTTTTCGAACATTTTTTCGGGCGAGGTATTATTTTGAGCAGCGGCGGCCGTCACTATATCGATAGATTTTTTTGTCAATTGCTTCTTCACGGCCTCAGCATCTTTGTTTTTAACAGCGGCAAAAAGACGTTTGTAGGCCTCTGTCGGCGAGTCTTCGCTGATTGACTTTGAGCCGCCGCAAGCGAAGCCGACCGCCGAAATGGAAAGAGCAATAATAAGTGGCAACGATCTCTGCATAACTACAACATTCGATTCCCGACATGCATTTCGCCAATGTTCGAGAGTATATTACGACGATGTGGAAATGCAAATTTTGCGGTGGCTGCTGATTTACTAATCGAATTGGCTGGCATATCATTTCAAGGATTAGATTTTACACAATATGAAAGCTCTTAGATTCACCGGAGGTGCATTGCACCTCGCCGATATTCTGTCGCCGAACGATGGGACGGAGGCGTTGATCCGGGTCGTAAAGTCGGGTATTTGCAACACCGATCTAGAGATCGTGCGCGGGTACGCCGGATTTGAAGGGACGATCGGGCACGAATTTGTGGGTATCGTAGAAAGGTCAGATGATGAGCCGCATCTGGTTGGCAAAAGGGTCGTCGGCGAGATAAATGTGGGCTGCGGAAGCTGCGAACTTTGTCTGAGCGGCGACCTGCGGCATTGTCTAACACGGACCGTGCTTGGCATTGTCGGCCGTGACGGTGCTCACGCCGAATTTCTAAACTTGCCATCGCGAAATCTGCTGGAGATTCCCGAAAATGTGACGGATGAACAAGCTGTTTTTGCTGAGCCGCTAGCTGCCGCGTATGGCATTACTGAGCGAGTTGAACTTGGGCCGCTTACAAATGTTGCGGTGATTGGCGACGGCAAACTTGGGCTGTTGTGTGCGATGAGCCTTTCTCTGGGAGCGCAAAATGTAACGATCATCGGCAAGCACAAACGCAAGATTGCCATCGCCGAAAAGTCCGGCGTTGAGGGTATCTTGATTAGCGACACGACGCCGGCGATGGCCCGGCGATTTGATGTTGTGGTCGAGGCGAGTGGATCGGAATCAGGATTTGCGACGGCGCTCGATCTGGTCCGGCCGCGCGGCAAGATCGTTCTCAAATCCACGTTTCACGGCACACCGGTGTGGGACGCGTCGCGGGTTGTAGTTGATGAGATAACCATCGTTGGATCACGCTGCGGACGTTTTGCTCCTGCTCTCGATCTGCTGCAAGGCGGTTCGATAAATGTTGAGAACCTGATCGACGACGAAATACCGCTCTCAAAAGGCGTCGCCGCGATGAGCCGTGCAGCAGAAAAAGGTGTGCTCAAGGTTCTCCTCACACGGTAATTTCGCCCAGGCTGGGAAACGTTTATCCCTCGCGCGGAAATTCCGTCCCCGTCGAAGGCAAAACGCATCTAAGAATAGCGTTTCAATTTTGTTAAAATTCTGGCAAGATAGACTGCCGTTGATATTTGCGTTTTAGGAGAGTTGTTTATGTTCAAGAAGAATTTAGATGTGGCAGAGGGCCGAGCTTTTCGTCGATTATTTGCGACCTCGATTGTTGCCATGGCCATTGCGGCTGGAACCTTGACCGCGCAGCCCGAAAAGGTCGCGGGATCGTTTTCGGAGATCGCAAAAAAGGTTGAACCGGCGGTTGTCAGCATTGACACAAAGGGCAAAACGCCGCAGGCAACGGCAAAAGAGACCGCGCCGCCAAGCGACGGCAGCGACATAATGGAATTTTTGCGGCGGCAGATGCAGCAGCGTCCGGTGCACGCGGTCGGGAGCGGCTTTATTGTCGAAAAGAGCGGTTACATTGTTACGAACGCTCACGTTATCGAGGGTGCGGCGCGGATAACGGTCAAGCTCGATTCCGGTGAAGAATTTATCGCGAAAATCGTTGGCACGGATGATCAGACCGACTTAGCGATACTAAAGATCGACGCTCCGCGGGATCTGCCATTTGTAAAATTTGGCGACTCGGACAAATCCGAGGTTGGTGATTGGGTGCTGGCGATCGGTTCTCCGTTTGGCCTGGCAAAAACCGTAACTGCGGGAATAATTTCCCAGAAACAACGTGAAACGCCCTATGCAACTGCGTTTCAAAAATTTATCCAGACGGATGCGGCCATTAATCGCGGCAATTCGGGCGGGCCTCTCGTCAATCTTGATGGCGACGTGATCGGTGTGAATTCACAGATCGCGACCTCGACAGGCGATTATAACGGCATCGGTTTTGCCCTGCCGTCGCGTGTCACCGAGAACGTTTACGGCCAGATCCTTAAAAATGGCAAGGTCCGACGCGGCTATCTAGGAGCCAATCTCGACTCGGTCAAGGCCGAATTTGCGAGTGTTTATGGCCTTAAGGGTGCGAAAGGCGCGATCATAACTGATATTCGCGACAAACAGACACCGGCGGCTCTCGCCGGTCTGCGGATCGGGGACATAATCACCGAGTTTAATAATTTAACTGTAGATTCGGCGCAGGATCTGATCGCCAAGATTGCCTCGACGCCGCCTGATCAAACGGTCACGCTTGGTTTTATGCGTGAAAACGGAATTAATCTCGATGCAAAATCC
>JBDSCV010000030.1:0-5243 GCA_039920905.1 Pyrinomonadaceae bacterium | reverse complement strand
TCGCGTGAGCTTTACGACCTTCTGCTCAAACCCGCCGCACTCCAACTTGCCGGAAAGACGAATGTGGTCATCGTACCCGACGGATCGCTATGGGATTTGCCGTTTCAGGCTTTGCAGGATGGGAAGGGCAAATATCTGATCGAGCAGGCGGCGGTGTCGTATGCGCCTTCGCTGACGGCGCTTCGTGAAATGTCGAAGAAGGCTAAGAGCAGGAAAAGCACGGGCGGCACCGAGCTGCTTGCATTTGGCAATCCGCTTGTCGGAAAGGAAACAAAAAATCGGGTTCAGCGGGTTTTTATGGGTGAAAAGCTCGAACCGCTGCCCGAGGCCGAACGGCTCGTGACAACCTTAGGCAAAATGTACGGACCCGCGCGAAGCAAGGTTTACACGCGAGCCGATGCCCGCGAAGAAACCGCCAAAAACGAGTCACCAAAGTACCGCATTCTCCAATTTGCGACGCACGGCATCATCAACAATGTTTCGCCCATGTATTCTCATCTCGTTTTATCGCAAGACGAGAAGAATCCAAACGAAGACGGCCTCCTTGAGGCTTGGGAGATGAAGGATCTCGATCTGAAAGCGGACATAATTATACTCTCTGCCTGCGAAACGGCACGGGGAAAGATCAGCAACGGCGAGGGTGTGATCGGGATGACGTGGGCGATGTTTATCGCGGGAACGCCGACGACGGTTGCCAGCCAGTGGAAGGTCGAATCGTCGAGCACGACCGAGCTAATGCTCGAATTTCACCGACAACTGCTGACCGGCAAAACGACCAAAGCCGAAGCATTGCGGCGAGCGTCGCTGAAGCTGATGAAAAGCGGTAAATACCAGCACCCTTCCTACTGGGCCGGCTGGGTTCTCGTCGGCGACGGAAACTAGCGGGCTGCTTTCACTTTGTCTAACAACTTGCGGGCAATGACGGAGTTTGGATTTTTTTGCACCAGGATGCGGAATTCGCGCGCCGCATCGTCGAGCAGGCCGGCCTCGGCATAAAGCAGACCTAACAGCAAATGCGACTTTCTATGCTTCGCGCGAACGTCGTCAAGTTTTCTCGCCATGCCCGCGTCGAGCACCTTGAATTTGGCATCCGGTGCCGGACGCACGGGCGATTTGACCTCTTCGCCGCCCGCGACGGCCGTCACCTGCCAGCGATATCCCGCCCCTCGGCGGAGAGCGACATTCGCGTGCCATTCGGTATCTGTGATCAGCGGGCTGGACGCGACCTTGTTAAACGACTCGTCATAAACATCAACTCGATACGTTTCTGCACCTTTAAGCGGTTTCCAGCGAAGTTTCGGTTGGGTCGATTCAACGATTATCCCAACCGGGCCAGCAAGTGCGAACGGGACCCCCGTTTTTCCCTCACCCATTAGCTCACCGGAAGACTGTTTTAGCTGACGAAGAGCGGAGCTGATCTCGATACCCTTTCCGGTCAGTGCTCCGGCGACGATCGAATCGTACCGCGGATCACCGAGGCCCGAGACCTTGCCCGCGGTGTCTATATCGATCTTGCCGTTGCCGTCATTCAGGCTGACGAGCGGCTTTGCCTTGTTGTCATGTATGGCCGGAACCGCGTCAGGCTCTATTGAAGTGTTTGACTCCGGAGGCAAGATGACGTGGACATCGTTCTCCGGTGGCAATACTGATGCTGTTTCTGTTTCATCTCTGCGAATGCCAAAATACCAGCCCGCGAATAAGACCGCTATAAACAAAGTCGCGAAAGCCGGAACAGTAAACACAGCAGGTCGGATCTGTCGGATGCGATCCCAAAATCCGGTCGTAGACGGGACCGCCAAGTCGGCCGCTTCGGCAGCAACAGCAATGTCCGTTCTCAGGATATCAAGATCGCGTACCTGGACGCGGCAAAGATCACAAAAATTGAAATGATGCTCAACGATCTCTCGGTCAACCTCGTCGAGGTGGTGGTCAACATATTCTGACAACTGATTAAAGCTCAAATGCGGATCGTGATCGGGCTGAGCAAGGGCCGCTAACAACCCCGACTCGCCGTCCGGTCGTTCAGCAACAAGTCCCCTCCGGCAGTCGGTGCAACTTACAATGTGATCGTCCAATTGCAATAGTTTGTCCGGTGGCAAAGTCCGTCTGACATATGCCTCGGCCTCAATTTTGGATAGATGTTCAGACATCCTCATTATTCCTTAGATGAAAAATACTGCTGCAAATTGCTTTGGCAGCCAAACATTTCTAATTAAACCATTCCGCGCCGCAGACTCGCACGGGCCGACTGCCTCAAATTTATTACCTGTTGTCGAGTTAGTCCCATTCGCTCCGCGATCGTTAGATCATCGAGCGGAAGTTCCGCCCAAAGCTTTGCAAAATCTTCCGGCTCATACTCAAGAGCGGCAGCGATCTGCCGGATCGAGGCGATACCCAGCTGCGGCAACAGCGCTATCAGATTATCGCCATTTTCGTCGCGCAAATTCAGAAATAGCGCTCGAAGATGACGTAACGGCATTGTGCAGGTCTTTTCCCATAAGCGGTCCAGTAACTGTCGATCATCAAGTTGTTGACCAACGTCTCGTAGTTTCGAAGGTACATGATCCAACACACCGTCGGTCTCGGATACGCTCTGAGCTTCGCGCTGGTCGAGGGAATCCCAAACGAGAGATACAATCTCCTCGAACACGATCGGCGCTTTCGACATTTCAAAGATGGATTCGATCACGGATATGATCTTTGCATTGTGGTCTAATTGCTCATATGTGTGGCCTTGAAATGGGGCCTCAAGACCTTCAATTCTGGCTGAACTCACTTTCTGTATCCCATGTTCCTGCCATTCAGCTAGGCCGCAAAGCCAAATACCCCCGTTGTCTTTCCACACTGCATAACCGATCCGGCGCGCAAGTATGTAGCGGATTTTATTTCGCAGCCGGAGACGATTGGGATGCCTATCACGCAGATATTGCCGGTAGGCGTTCAGTGCTGCGGCATTTACATAGGCGCTGAAATTCTCGATTTTATCCGGTTTCGCCTCCGATCTCATACACCGAAGCACTGGAAATAGGGCGGCTTTCACTTCACTAAGCAACTCCAACCCGATCTGGTTACTGTAGCCATCGTCATCGGCGCGCAGAGAAACCCGCAATTTATATCGAAGAATTGCGGACGCAGACGGCTCGACCCCCTGCTGATAAAGAGTTTCGAGAGCGCGATCCGACTCCGCGTCCGGCGCAAGGACAAATTCCCTTAGGAGACCATTAAGCATTTCGCCTGTTGGGTTCTTCATTCGGCCTGCCGTCCGGCGTTATCTTACTTTAATTCAGGTAATTTTCAGAATCAGCTGCCTTGATAGCGGCCGCCCAGATAATAAGAGATAAAATAGACGATACTAAGATGAAGTACAATGTTAGCGTGAAATATAGCCCCGCCCGCCGCATCTATGGAGTGTTACCGGATGAAAGTGTTTTCACGGAAGGCAGTAGGTATGGGCCTATGACGCTCGGTAGCACTCGGTGACTTTTTTGCCAGATGGAATTTGTAATCATCAGGTCGCGTGACCCGGCCTGCCGGGCGCGGCTAAATAAACCTTAACGATTATCAAAAGGCGGCCGGACAAGAAGAATATGCACTGCACCTAGGTACGGGCACCTTGTCGGTGCCCGTAACTTATTGATTTAATTGGCTCCGCAGGTAAGACTCGAACTTACAACCCTTCGGTTAACAGAAGAAGACTTCGAGTATTTCTGAGTGTCACTCACTACCATTAAACATTATTATATCTATCACTTACACTCCGTGAATACGCTCCATGACATTCAGTGATCTTGTGTCATTTTAGGTGTCACGGTGACGAGTTATGACACAATTCACGACACAATTATAGACCTGATGATTACGAATTCTTTTTCGGCAAAATTCACTGGCAATCACTCAGCGTCAAAAGCCCACATTCACTAGACTTCCTCTACTCGCCGGTGGCCGTCCAGGTATGCACTTGGGCGTCCACCGCAAAAGATCAATCAAATTTCCCTCAAAGGGCTGAGAGCTTGCGCCATCGACACCATAATCGCCTACCTACCCATCTTACTGGCTATTCCTCTTCAAAATTCAGACCAAGCTGCTTCGCTGCTTCTTTTGCACTCTTGTATTGCGGTTTTGATTCGGTGATCGGGCTTGCGTCTGACGAGACGGCTTTGAAACTGACGCTGATCTCGACCTTAGGGCAGCATAGACATTATTGTTGATTTGGCCCCCAAGATCACCATGAAACTGACTCACAGTGATCGCATCCAACCCCTTACCTGCTGAATATTTTAGAATTGTCGAATAGGCACTCACTAGCGCCGAATCAACTTGCTTTGTAGCGTCGTCAATCTTTTTCTTCAGGACGTCTTTCTGATCGGCCTCAAGCTGTGAGCCATAGTCGTCACGGATCTTCTTGCAGGCAAGATATTCCTTTACATGATTGACCAGAGCTGCGGTCCCGTTCTCGGATGCGGCCAAATAAAACATCGTGTTCCGGTAAATGCGTAAAAAGCGAATCTTGGGCTGCGGGAGCAAATACTTATAGACCGCCTCGATCTGATGCGGCAATGGATCGACGATGCTGCAATTCACGGCAAAAAGGGGGTCGAACTGATAGGCTGAGTTTATCCTTTCAGCCTCGGCGTACAACGTGAACCGACGAGCGTCGCCGGTAAAGTTAAAGATACCCTCCGATGTCAACACCTCAAGATTTTCGAACTCCAAACGTGAAATGACTTTGTTGCTTGAGAGATTTGAATTCACACCGGTATAGCTAACTGATACCATGGTCCCGAGATCTTGAATTTTCGTAATTGTGACGGATTCCGACGAAACCAGATTCTTTACGATTTGGCCCGTTCTTAGTTCATTAGTCATTTAGGTTTCTCTATTATTAACACGGTTTGGTCGATCCGACAACCAAATCCCCGAATGTGAGAACGACATTCCGACCGACAATTTCGGATGGCAGGCTCGATCCGAATACATGTTCAAAGATCATGAATGACAGAATCCTCATTCTGCTTTTGATCCTGTTTGCAGCCGTTTCCGCGTCTAGCCTCTAGTTGAGCTTGGTTGGGGAGCTCTCTGATGGTTAAACCTTAGGAACACAAAGACACCCTATGAGGCCATTAATTTTCGACTTGCTCTTTAAGGACGATCGTATGTTTGTGCTCGAGGTATCGCCGGTTTCCACAAGCACAATGACCTCCAGTAATCTTCCCCAAAAGGAGTGGGCAGTGATAACCCGACGT
>JBDSCV010000029.1:0-4211 GCA_039920905.1 Pyrinomonadaceae bacterium | reverse complement strand
GTACAAGATCATCAAACGCAACGAGAAATGAGTGAATCGGGACGCAGATACTTTCAGCTTGAACAAGCTCGCGAACCTGACAAAACGAACAATCTATAAATGCCAAAAGAACTCGAATTCTGGCAGTTGGTCGTCTCGCGTATTACTGGAGGCGAGAGCGTTATCCTACTTGTCGTTGCTGAGAGCACGGGAAGCAGTCCGGGACGAGCAGGTTACAAAATGGCGGTAGCCGAAGACGGCACACTAGCGGGCAGCATCGGCGGCGGCGTGATGGAGGTTTCGCTTGTCGAACAAAGTAGAGCTATCTTGTCAGCAGCGTCAGCCGGAACGTCCGGCCAAGTCATTTATCAAGTCCATCAAGAAAATGCCCCGAATGCTTCAGGTATGATCTGCTCGGGAAAACAGACAGTTATACTGCGAGAATTAACGGCGGTTGATGAGCCTGCCGTCAATTCAATAATTAACGCTTTCGAAAATAAGACGGATGCTTCGTTAACTATCACGCCCAAAGGCATACACGTTGGGTCAACTAAAGTTGAAACCCCGAATATGACTTTTGAAAAACACCCCGAAAACGATTTTGTCTATACCGAAAAACTTGGGCCAGAGCATAAACTCTTCATCATCGGCGGCGGCCACTGCGCTCTCGCTCTCAGCGAGCTGATGTCGCACCTTGATTTCCGCATAACTATCTTCGACGACCGGCCGGAGCTGAATACGATCGTGAAAAATCAGTTCGCCGACGAGATAAAAATTATCGACAAATACGAAAAAATTGGCGAGTTAATTCCCTCGGGATCAGATACTTACGTTGTCACAATGACGCTCGGATATAAGTCGGACGAGGTGGTAATACGACAGCTTTTTGACCGCGACTTCAAATACTTCGGCGTCCTCGGCAGCAAAGCAAAGATGAAGACGCTGCTAACGACGCTTAACAAAGAAGGTTTTGATAAAGACTGGCTGGGGAGCATTCACACGCCGATCGGCTTACCCATAAACAGCCATACGCCTGAAGAGATCGCGGTCAGCATCGCGGCTGAGATCATTGCAGTCAAGAATTCGTAGTGCCGCGTGTTATTTGCGAAAATCGCTTTTCGGCAGAAGATAGGCAGCGGTAAATGAACAGTCTCAGCGTCCCTAAACCAAGTAAACGAAACTATTTACGAGCAGTCTCGCGGGCCGAGAATATTACGTCCTCAAACGCCGCTTGAGATGGCTGGCCGGATCGTCGCGTTTTGCCAGAACCGGGCGCGGGTTCGTAACCTGCATTCGTCTGGACGATAACGATGTTGCTTACGTTTCCGGTAATAGCCCTTCCGTTCTTCGTCACCGAGTTTGACACTATCACAGCGATAAACCGCGGTATTAAGCCTTAATCCAAACTACCCCTTAGCGGGATTTCACCTTGCCCAGCCATACGAGGGCAAAGGTCAAACTGACCAAGCTCGCGAAAGCTACCGGCTTTTCCTCGACGCCTGGCAAAACGCTGACAACGACATTCCCGAAGTCGTGGCTGCGAGGAAATCGTTAAAAGAAATATAGGCGGCCCTCAGTAGGTCAACACAATCCGCGACGGTTCCACTATGGATTGAAGAAATAGACCAGATTTGGCCCGAAGTCTGGTATTTCACCTTTTCTTATCTGCGCTTTCCACTCGTCTGCCTTGCTCAATTTCTGTTCCCAAAATTTGGAGCACTGCTCGAAGTATTGCAGCACCGTTTCGGTTTCACCTTTTTCCAAAAGTTCCCGGGCAAGCCGCATATCGGGGCCGAAGGTATTTAGCTGCGGCGATCCGGGCGTTTGGCCAGCTTCGAGCAATTGACGGTTTGCTTCTTTTAGATTCCCGGCCGAAAAGGCCACGCGGCCGAGGACCAAATGCCCGACGTGGATCGCGTTGCCGTAATTCCAGTCTTTTTCAAACTTGGCCGCGTCCGTTAACAGTGCATTTGCAAGGGAAGTAGCGGCTGCCATGTCGCCCGCTTTGAAAGCCGCGGGAGCTGCCTTTGTAAGGTTGTAAAAACTTTCGTTCGGATCAACGTATTCCTGTTTTGCCGCTGTCTGTGCCGCTGCGGCGGACGCGACTACTGCGATAACAATAATCGCCAGCGTGAGCTTTCGTTTGGAATTCATGGTCGTTCGTGCCTCCTTCGTGTTTTCAGAACTAAAACCTCACACGCGGCCGATGCAGATAAGTTGCAGACATACGTCCGTTTGATGTAATGCGTGAAACGCTTACACAAAACAGTGCGGGAACAAAACCCTCCGGCCGGTGTCTAAGTAATCGAATGCTCGGCACCGGCGTTCGGGAGGATAAAAAAATGTTTGAAAAATTGATTGAGTCGAATTGCGAGGGCGCGGATTTCAAAAACCGTAGCAGCTACTTTATGGTGTCATCGCTCGTCGTCGGAGCCTTGTTCCTGACAGCCGTGGTCATCAGTATATTCGCGGCAGACTTTGGCCTCGGCAGCACGAGTTTTGAACTTACACAGATGCTCTCGCCAGTCGAAATGGCCGTCGTCGAGCCCGAACCGCTGCGACAGCAGCAACCCGCTACAACATCACGCTCCACCAGCCAGACGCCGACCCGTCAGATAATCATGTCGAGAACTGATGAGCCGACGATAGTACCAAACACGACATCAACGAATCAGAACATCCAGATGGCGAGACCCAGAGGCATTGTTGAGCTTGGCGTACTGAATACTGATCCTGGCGATCCCGGCACAAGCGGTCGCGACCTCACGGGATCAAGTACAAATGACCCAGGTATCAGCACCGTACGAGCCGCGGAGATTGTAAAAAATCCCGAACCGCCACCGGTTAAGAAAGATCCACCGCCTGTGACAAAACATCCTACTCAGTCGCTTGGTGTCATAAACGGAAAGGCATCTTATTTGCCAAAACCGGTATACTCTGCTGCGGCGAAGGCGGTTCGTGCGGCTGGAAAAGTCGATGTACAGGTCCTGATCGATGAGAACGGAAAGGTTTTGTCGGCAAATGCCGTCAGCGGCCACCCTCTTTTACGGAGTGCCGCCGAGCAAGCCGCCCAGAACGCTAAATTTACGGCGACATATCTATCAAATGTTCCGGTAAAAGTTAGTGGCGTGATCATTTATAACTTTACGATGTAGTTGGTCTCACAAGACAGAGGCAGGGGGCAACGCCTGTTTTTTAGTTTGAAAGAAGTTCGATCAACCCGTTGGTATCGACGTCATAGACCGGAACGGGAAACTGTCGCTTTAGTTCGTCATACGTCATCCCGTCGATAAAGATCGGCTCGTCCGATTTGATCGTGACCGTCGGGATTACAGCAAAATCTCCCACAATTTTATCCCTGACCGCCAGAAAGTCTTGCCCACTCAACAATCCCGCCACCGAAACGTCACCGCCAAAATAGGTATTCGGCACCGCCACGACATTTAGCCGCGAACCCGTTAGCGCGTTGAATTTGTCGATCTGCTCTTTCAAGATTGGTGCGAACATCTCGCCGGTCAGAAAAGTGCCGTGGGCAGTCGGCGGTAGGCGGTAGGCGGTAGGCAAACCCGATCCATTCGATGTTTTTGGCTTAATCGCAGCCGCGTGAGTACGCACATTTTCTGTTCTCTGCGTCTCAGCGTCTCTGCGGTTCAAAAATCCCTCAAATGCAGTCACAAACGATCTCACCATCCCGACGCCGTCCTCGATCTGCGGATAATTGCCGTAATGCCGCCGTGACGGTATGTGGGCACGAGCTTTGATATAAATCTCGTCGCCGAGAAAGGCAAAGGTTACGCCGAGCGTTTTGCGAAATTCCTTTTGCAGCTTTTCGACTTGTTTGATCGTCCGGCGGCAAAATTCCGGCGTGACGCGGGTCAGGCGTTCGTCGGTGTTGTAGCGGGTCAATGCAACCGGCACGACCGCTGTCGAAACCACCTTTGGATAATACCCGGCGAGGTCTCGAAGCGTCTTTTCAAGGATCGCGCCGTCATTTATCTCAGGACATAACACGACTTGAGCATGGAGTTCGATGTCCGCAGCAAGCAATCGCTCTAGTTTGTCGGAAATGTCCGCCCGCGATTCGTCCACGCCCAGCAAATAGGCCCGCGTTTTCAGATCGGTCGCATGCACCGAAACATATTGCGGCGAGAGACGCTGCTCGATGATGCGTTTCATCTCATCTTCGGTTATCGACGAAAGCGTGGTGTAATTACCGTAGAGAAATGAAAGAC
>JBDSCV010000028.1:0-10821 GCA_039920905.1 Pyrinomonadaceae bacterium | reverse complement strand
CGAGTACCGAAATCAAAAGTACTACAATCCTAATTCGCTTAGACATCATAAAGTTCTCCTTTTTAGCACAAAGCAAAGCTCGCATCCAATGCACGGATCAATTCATCAACATTATTCTTCGTAGAATTCAGCATCATTCCCATCCTACTCACATTGCCGTAAAGTCCGCCTTTACCGATGAGATCCCTAAAACGTTTACTTTTTCTCTCGTTCGCGAATCACTTTGAATTCGCTTCCCGGTTTCCACTCAGGGCGCTTACTGGCTTGGGCAATTTCGTAACCGGCGATCAAAAGCCACTGAGCGTCCTCTACGGCTCCGGAAAGGTCCCAATCGGGCTTGACCTCATCGGAAACCTGGTGATAATCCTTTTCGGAATAATTGTTCCATTGCGTGTCGCCAAAATCCTTGTTTTTGCCCACATAGTCCGAACCGCTGAAAGGAAAAATGGCGGGAATTCCCGCTTTTGCGAACTCAATCTGGTCCGAGGCAAAATACAGGCCGCCATTGCCGAGAGACTCTTTTAAGAAGATTCGCCCCTGTAGTTTCGCCGCTTCCTCAAGAACCTCGTCCAGCGTGGAAAGTCCGTAGCTGGCGGAAAGAACGTCTTTCGTACGGCCCCAAACATTTCCGCCATCGAGATTAATGTTGGCTACCGTTTTTGCTACAGGAAACAACGGATTTTGTGCGTAGTAGCGCGAGCCAAGAAACCCCTTTTCCTCGGCGGTCGTGGCGATAAATAGAATTGAGCGCTTTGGCTTTTTGGGGAGTTTTGCGAATGCTCGTGCGATCTCCAGAAGTTGTGCGGTTCCGGCCGCATCATCGATGGCGCCGTTATATATCTGATCGCCTTTAAGATTCGTGTCTTTTCCGAGATGGTCCCAGTGAGCGGAATAGATGACATACTCGCTTTTCAGGCGAGGATCCGATCCTTCTACACGGGCGACAACATTTCGACTGACGATGCTCCGTAGTTTGCTCGTGACTGAGATACGCGCCCGTGCGGTCGTCTCAACGGGTTTGAAATCGTTTTTATCAGCGGAGGTTTGAAGCTTATCCAGATCGTGTCCGGCGTCCGCAAAAATTCTGCGGGCTGAACTTACCGTCGTAAGCCCGGAAATTAGGGTTGCTGAATTTTTGTTTAGCGGCTTAAGGCCAAACCCTTCCATTTTCGCAAATGTTTGAAAAAGCGAATAGGTGTTTGCCTTATCGGGATCATAGATAACAAGAATTCCAGCCGCCCCCTTTTTTGCCGCAAGATCGAATTTGAATCCACGCGTCGAATAGTATGTACGCGTATCGCCCTTAAAGACGGCATTATCCAGTTTTTTCGGATCGTTTTTATCTGGAGCAGACGGCTCGCCGCTAAGGACGATGACCAATTTATTCCTGACATCCACGCCTTTGTAATCGTCCCAACCATATTCCGGCGCGATGATCCCATACCCCGCGAAAACTACGCTGGCGTTTTCGACCGATGCCGACGGACGCAATGCCGGATAATCGTGAACAAAATCGACGATAAATTTCAGAGAGGTTTTCTTACCGCCTAACTCGACATCTATTCGAGGCACCGTTTGATATCCGATCAGGGGAACTTTCTGAATATAAGTTCCATCCGGGTTTCCGGGCTTTAACCCGGCTGTCTTCAACTGATAAACCAGATAGTTGGCCGTCAGGATTTCGCCGGTAGTTCCCGGTCCGCGGCCTTCGAATTCATCGGACGCCAATTTTTTGACATGATCGAGAATCGCCGCCGCCTGAATACTGTCGAGAGCAGGTTTGAGTTCTGCCAGAATTGAAGTTTGTTCAGCCGTTTTCTGGCCGACAACAACCAAGATGGCAGCAAAAGCTACCGCCATCAAAGTAAGTGCGTTGATTCGCAGTGATCGCATAGTTTGGTTTAGGCTAAGGCAAACCCTGCATCTAAAGCTCGTATTAACTGATCAACATTATCCTTAGTCGAATTGAGCATCATTCCTGTTCGAATAACATTACCGTAGAGGCCGCCTTTGCCGATGAGGACGCCTTGGCGTTTGGTTTCTTCGAACACCCTTAACACAGCTTCCGGTGCGGGATCTTTTGTTTGGCGATCTTTGACGAGTTCGATTCCCTGCATCAGACCCATGCCGCGGACGTCGCCGATGATCGGGTATTTTTCTTTTAGTTGTTCGAGCTTTTCACGCAGGTAATCGCCGACGATGCGGGCGTTTGTGCGGAGGTCTTCGTCTTCGATAATTTTGATGACTGCTAAGGCGGCGGCGGTCGAGACGGGATTTCCGCCGAATGTCGCGAAGGTCAGGCCCGGGAATTTATCGGCGACTTCGGTCGTGGCGATGGTCCAGCCGATAGGTACGCCGTTGGCCATCCCTTTGGCGGACGTGATGATGTCGGGTTTGACGTTCCAGTGCTCAATGCCGAACCATTTGTCACCGGTGCGGCCCCAGCCGGTCTGCACCTCGTCGGCGATCATCAGGCCTCCGTGCTTTCTTACAATCTCTTCGACACGTTCGAAATATCCGGCCGGCGGCACGATAAATCCGCCGACGCCGAGGATCGGTTCGGCCATGAACGCCGCAATCTCACCGGTCGTAGTAGTTTCGATAACGTCCTTAACATCATTTGCGCAAGCCGCGCCGCAATTATCCGGTGTCATCTTGAACGGACAGCGATAGCAATACGGGGCCATCGCATGAACGATTCCCGCGACCTGTGCCGGCAGCGGCCTCCAGTTCGAATGCCCGACCGCCGACAACGCTGTCGCCGAACGCCCCGAATAACTGTGCCGCAGCACAACGATCTCCTGCCGCCCGGTCGCAAGCTTAGCGGCCATAACCGCCGTATCGTCCGCTTCGGTGCCGCTGCTTGAAAAGAATGATTTCTTCAAATCGCCCGGCGTAATCTCCGCCAGCTTTTCGGCGAGATTCGATTGATTCTCGTTTACATACAATGCTGACGTATGCTGAATCTTATTGGTCTGCTCGATGATCGCGGCATTTACCTTAGGATTCGCATGTCCGACGCTGACGGTCAGCACGCCGCCGAACGCGTCAAGATATTTATTGCCCTTCTCGTCCCAAACGTATTCGCCCTCGCCGCGAACGAGTGCGACCGGTTCCTGGTAATAGGTGGCAACGGCCGGGAAAAGAAATTCCTTGTGCTTTCGCACGGCTTCGGAAACGGTGGATTTTTGTTCTTGTGGATTCATATGATTATCTTTTAGCCCGCGAATTAAGTGAATTATTGAGAATGGAGAATACGGATTTCTCATTCGCGTTAATTCGCGTAATTCGCGGGCAGTTCTCTCAAAATAGCGAGCCTTTATCGTCTTTGCCCATCATCGCTTTGCGGACAAGCGGGATCGGCGGGCCGCCGTACGTCAGAAAAGCGTCGTGGAACTGTTTCCAGGCTGCCCGGCCGCCTCTGGATGCGGTCCAATCATCACGAAGTTTGCGGATCATCAATTTGCCCATCGTGTAATTCAGATAGGCCGGATCGAAGGTGCCGCGTGCGGATTGCTGATCGGCACTGCCTTCGTCCTGAAGGCCCTGCTCGATAAACATTTTCTTGGATTCCTCTACCGTCATGCCTTTCGTATGAAGGCCGATTGCTGAAATAAATCGCACGTTCCTAAGCAATGCTTCCTGCAATTGTCCAAGATGCAGTTCCGCGTCGCCCGCACCGAGACCGGCGTCGTACATCATTTCCTCGGTGTAATGTGCCCAGCCCTCGGCAAAAGCGTAACCGACGAAGACTTGGCCGAATTTCGATTTCGACCGGTTTGCGTGCAGGAATTGGACGAAATGCCCCGGATATACTTCATGAACCGACGTAAACAACAAACTTCCTTTGCCCGGAACGTATTCGTCCTGCTTTTTCTTGTCCCATTTCGGGTCGGGCGGCGAGACATAATAGGTCGATGGCAACCCGGTCTCATAAGGTCCGGGGATATTGATATATGCAAAGTTCCACGCCTTATAGGGAGGGGCTTGGGCAACCTTTGCCTCTTCAATGCCGGGGATCGTAATGATGTCTTTTTCTTGAATAAATTTTCGCAGATCGCCGAGCTGGTTTGTCGCCGCTTCGGCAACATCTTTGCCCTCGGCTTTATTGGCCGAAGCCTTATCGCTGCACTCGATCAGCGTTTTGCCGGGTGCATAGGTCTCACATTCTTTTTTGACCGCATCCAGATTACGCTGGAGGTCTTTTTTTCCGATCTCTTCGAGCTGAGCCAGATCGACATCGACGCCCTCGGTCTGTTTGAGCATCGTCTTAAATTTATCGGCACCGAGCGCGAAATTGTCATTTGCAGTCTTTTCCTGCTCCTTGAGCCATGCGTCAAATTCCTTGATCGCTTTTACCGCTGCGTCATTCGCCTCTTTAAAATCCTTTTGCGAAGCCTCATCCTTGACCGGTTCGAAAACCGTAACAACATCCTTTGCCATAAAATCAGCCAGGCCGCCGATCGTTTGGCTTCCGATCTTGACGAGATTTTTGGCAAGCGGCAATTTCAAATTGGCCTTTATCTGCGACAGGGCGTTTGGCACATTTTTGGCGTAAGCGGTGTAAGATTTGATACGCGTTTCGAGCGGTGCATAGGCCCGCGAAACGTAAACGTCGGGATCGATCGCGTCCGCGTAAAAATACGGATTTAAATGCGGCTGATCGGCAGTTTCTTGCCAGAAAAGGTCTTTATCGATCTGTGCCAACACATAATTGCGTTCAAAACGCTGCTTTTCGTCCAGATCAGCGTCCTTAAAAGCTGCGGCCTTTTCACGCTCGGCCTTAAGCCGATCGATCCCCTTCTTCAAACCGGCTTCGCTCCAGTCGGGCAGCTTGCCGTCATAATCGTGCTTACCGGAATACACCGCAGACGTCGGATTCGCGTCAAAATAATCCTTGAGGAATTGCTCGACGTAACTGTCCCACTTGGCATTTGACGCCACCGCCGTGCTTGAATTCGCAGGCTGATTTGACGCGGGTTTAGGCTGACAGCTAATAAAAAAGGAGATAACGATGACGAGGACGACAATTTTTATGAATTTCATAGTGCTAATACGCAAAATACGCGGGTGTGTTGATAAGTCGATCAAAGTTACGTTCAATACAAATTTCCCTCGCGTTTACTTCCAGTGTAGTCGACATATACAACCTTCATTTCGGTGTAAAAATCGAGCGAGGTTGAGCCTTGTTCGCGGGCGCCGATACCGGTGGCTTTGATGCCGCCGAACGGGATATGTGCCTCACCGCCGGTCGTCGGGGAATTGACGTGGGTCATGCCCGATTCGATCTCGTCGATAAAACGGTAAATGTCGTTGGCGTCGTTTGAGAAAACGGATGAGGAGAGGCCGTATTCCGAATCGTTTGCTACGGCCATAGCTTCGTCAAAATCCTTGACGCGAAGCACTGACAGCACCGGGCCGAAGATCTCTTCTCGCGCTATACGCATATCCGGTGTGACGTGGTCAAAGACGGTGGGTTCGACAAAATAGCCGTTTTCGAGGCCGTCGCCCTCGGCCTTCTTGCCGCCGCAGAGCAGCGTTGCGCCATCTTCGCGGCCGATGTCGATGTATTTGAGGACGGTGTCGAATTGGCTTTCGTCCACCGACGGCCCGATCTCGTTTGCCGCGTCGCTGCCGTCGCCGAGTTTGAAACTCTTTGCACGAGCGACTATCTTTTCAACAAATTTATCGGCTATAGAATTGACTACGACCGCCCGCGAAGTCGCTGTGCACCGCTGGCCGGTCGAACCGAAAGCCCCCTGCGCCGTATGTTCGACGGCGAGGTCGAGATCGCAGTCTTCCAGAACGACGACCGGATTCTTGCCGCCCATCTCGGCCTGAAATGGAATGCCGCGACGCGCGATCTGCTCATACATCTTAAAGCCGGTCTCGCTCGAACCCGTGAAAGAGATCGCTCTTACGGCCGGATGATTGACGATCTCATCACCTGCCTCGGAGCCGGAACCGATGACAAGATTGAGCACACCATCGGGGATGCCGGCTTCGATAAAAAGCTCGGTCAGTCGAACCGCGGTTCCGGGCGTGTTTGAGGCCGGTTTAAAAACGACCGTATTTCCGGCGACAAGCGCCGGGGCGAGTTTCCAAATCGGGATGGCGACGGGAAAGTTCCAGGGTGTGACGAGAGCGACGACGCCGTGCGGCTCTTTTATCGTATAGGCGAAATTAGCCGGAAGTTCGGACTGTATAGTCTCGCCGTTCATTCGGCGTGATTCACCGGCACAAAATTCAACTACATTTATCGCCCGCGTAAGTTCGCCGCGTGACTCGTTGATCGTTTTGCCCTCTTCGCGCGTGAGAATTTGGGCCAGTTCTTCTTTATGTTCTTCCATCAGCCGCGCCATCTTCGCGATGATACGGCCGCGAGCAGGGGCGGGCGTCTTTTTCCAGCTTTTAAACGTGGTGTAAGCTGCCTCGACTGCCGAGCGAGCTTCTTCCCGAGTGCAAAGCTCGGCGGTGCCGATAATGTCATTCGTATTGGCCGGATTGATATTCGGGATCGTCTTGCCTGAGGCTGAGTCGATCCATCTTCCCGCGATATAGCTTCTGTATATAGTCATTATTTCTTTTTCGGATCCTTTCTATCCACAGGCACTTCTTTTTCAGGCTTCTCGAGGGTCAATTTCCAAATGCCGTCCTCTTTTACAAATTCCATCGGCTGCCATTCATTTTCTTCGTCCAGGTATTCAATCGTTGCCTTATCGCCATTGATCTTTTCGTTCCGCGTTTCGGCGGTCGCAGCCTGCGGCTTTTCGCACAGTTCCATTAGAAGATCGTCAACGGTCTGTTTCTTTTCACCAATTCCTGCAATATCGGTAAAAAACTCAAGAATGTCCTTCGACATAAACTTCTTCAGAGAGGGAACATCTTTGGTTTTGCGCGCTGTATAGGCAGCTTTATACGCATCGCTCGGCGTACCGGACGAATTCGTCACTGTATTCTCGGTTGTCGGCGTCGCAGTATTCGCAGGCATATTAACGTTAGAAACCACCTTATTGTCCAAAGTGTTTGTATTGCTGGCTTTTTGGCAAGCGGTAGCGGCGGCAAGTAAGACGGCCACCAAAGCTATTGTTTTCATATTTTTTGTCTTCATCACGTTATCTCCCTTTTTTCAAAATGAGCGCGCGCGCGGAATTTCCGCCGTGTCCCCAACACCCGTTTATTAAAACGGATCGAATAAACGTATATTAATATTAATGACGATGAGCAACAATGTCCGACAGTTACTTGAGGAACGGGCCGGACGCTACCCCGACAAGACTTTTTTGTTTTCGGAGGCCGACGGCCGGAGCTGGAGCTACTCCGAATTTGACCGGGCAGTGAACAAAACGGCGAATATGCTGCGCCTCCACGGTATCGCGAAAGGCGATGTCGTGAGCCTGCTGATGCCGAATTCCGCCGAGTATATAATCGCTTATTTCGCCTGTTGGAAGATCGGAGCCCTCGCGGGGCCGGTCAATTCCCTGTTGAAATCCGAGGAGATAGAATGGGTTATCGGCAACTCGGAAACAAAGCTGATCTTGTCAGAACTATCTGCGTTAGCGGATGGCCGCCTTCGTTCGCTTGGCAACAAAGTCCCGATAATCGCGAATTGGCCGCCCACTGACGCAAGCGATTCTGACCAACTCGACGAGATCGAACTCACCGCTGACGACGACGCGATTATCATCTACACATCGGGCACAACCGGTAAACCGAAAGGATGTCTGCTCACGCACGGTAATTTGATCGCAAACGCCAGTCAGATCGCCGACTGGATGGGTTTTGGCGAGGACGACCGCCTGCTCACGATAATGCCGCTGTTTCACATGAACGCCGTGTCGGTGACGACGATGACCGCTCTCTACGCGGGCGGCTCGACCGTAGTCAGCCCGAAATTTTCGGCCTCGCGGTTTTGGGATATTATTGAGAAATACGAGATCACGTCATTCGGTTCAGTGGCGACGATGCTTTCGATGCTGCTTGCGAAAAGTCAGGAGTCAGGAGTCGGAAGTCGGGGCTCAGATGAAGAAAAGATCAAGACTCTTGACTCACGACTAAGGTTTGCTATGTGCGGCTCGGCTCCGGTTCCGGCTGAGATCTTAAAACGCTTCGAAGAAACATTTGGCTGTCTGGTGATCGAGGGCTACGGGCTGTCGGAATCGACTTGCCGCTCGACATTTAATCCGCCAAACGAAGATCGCCGGCCAGGCTCGTGCGGCCAGCCGATCGGGAACGAGATGAAGATATTTGACGAAGATGACCGTGAGGTCACGAATGGCGAACTCGGCGAAATTGTCCTCAGAGGCGAGAATATTTTAAAGGGTTACTTCAAAAACGAGGAAGCGACCGCAAAGGCTTTTAGGAACGGATGGTTTCACACCGGCGACATCGGTTATCGCGACGCCGACGGCTTTTTCTACATCGCCGACCGGAAATCCGACATGATCATCCGCGGCGGCGAGAATATCTATCCACGCGAGATCGACGATCTGCTATATAAGCATCCCGCAGTCGCATCTGCCGCGGTGATCGGCGTTCCAGACGAGCTATACGGAGAAGATGTCGCCGCCTTTGTCGTTCTTACGCAAGGTGCACAAGTAACGTCTGATGATTTAATGGCATTTTGCCGCGAGCATTTGGCCGATTTTAAATGCCCAAAGACCGTGTATTTTCTTGATGAAATTCCAAAGGGGCCAACGGGGAAATTATTAAAGCGAGAATTAGCAAAACTATTATCGACGGGTCAGAACCGGGAGCGGTAGCGACTGGGTTTTTCCCAACGGGTTTTACAAGCGTTTGCGGTTTCAGTCATCAAACTTCGCTGTCGTCTGACGTTTTCGATAAACTTTCAATTCAAGGACATCGGGCCGCGAATAGTGGCCGGTTGGATCAAAGTTTTGCCGTTCCTCGCGGACATGTTTGTGATCGAGCGTGGCGATGAGCAGTTTCTCGTCATTACAGAAGGGCTCGATCAGCCATTCGCCATCGGGGCCGGCGATACACGAGCCGCCATCTGCGAGAAAATCGGGCGAATTTGCGATTATTGTGTCAATATTCGGCAAATCGGCCGGCAGATCGCTTTTGCGCATAAGCGACGATACAGACGCGACATAGGAACGTGATTCTCTGGCGATGAAGCGCGTGATGTCGTTTGTATTGCGACGGCTTCCGGGCCAGACGGCAATGTGCAGGTCTTCGCCTTGAGCATATAATGCGGTTCGCGCGAGCGGCATCCAATTTTCCCAGCAATTGAGCCCGCCAACTGTGAAATCACCAAGAGGATGAACACGCAGACCGTTACCGTCACCGGTCGCCCACGTCATTCGCTCGTCATAGGTCGGCATCAGCTTGCGGTGCACCGATCCTATCTCTCCATCTTTTCCGATATAAACCAGCGATGCATAAACGGTCTTACCACCGCGATCCTGCGGGCGTTCGAGAATGCCGAGATAGACGGCGATCTGGTTTTCGCGCGCCGTGTCGCAAACACCTTTTAGATCGCCGCGTTCGATATAGACCGCCTGATTTACATATTCAGCGTGAAACTCTTTGTGAAAAGGTGAGTTGAACGCGGTCACATTCGAGTACTCAAGCCAGAACGGATAGCCCGGAACGAGGGCCTCGCCAAAGGCGACTAGATCGCATTGTTTATTCGCAGCTTCGCTGATTCTGTCACACACCTTTTCAAGCGTCTTTTCTCTGTTAAACCAAACAGGTGCGATCTGAGCGAGGGCTATGGTCAATGTCATACTCGAATTCTATCAAATGTCCCGACACGCACCCTACCGCACGTATTCCGCCTTTCATCTCTTTGCGTTCTTTGCGGCTTCGCGTGAAAATATATTTTTAACGCAAAGACGCAAAGATCGCAAAGGATGGAGAAATGGCCTTAAATCAATTTCATTATAAATTACCCCAAACGCTCCCAAACGCGGTAGATATAGAGATACAACGATTCAATCAAGCGAATATCATCTCCTGCATCTGGGCGAAAGACGCGAGTGTCTGGACGGGGGAAGATGAGGAGAAATGGCTCGGCTGGCTCGACATCGTCGGCGAGCAACCGAGGAACTCCGACAAATACCGCGATCTGCACAGCGACATCACAGCCGCCGGATTTACCGACGTTTTACTGATGGGAATGGGCGGCTCTTCGCTTTGTCCTGAAGTGTTGGCGATGACATTTGGCAGGGCGAATTTTCACATTCTCGATTCGACCGTTCCGGCGCAGGTCAAGGCGGTCGAGGACAAGCTAAATATTGCAAAGACGCTCTTTATCGTCGCCAGTAAATCCGGCTCGACGCTTGAGCCAAACTGTTTCAAACAATATTTCTTTGAAAAGGTCGCCGAAAAAGTTGGGCGCGAAAGTGCCGGGCAGCAGTTTGTCGCGATCACCGATCCGGGTTCGAAGATGGAGCAGGTCGCAAAAGACGATGGTTTTCGGCACATCTTTTACGGCAAACCGGAGATCGGCGGACGGTTTTCGGCGCTCTCGGCTTTTGGAATGACAGCGGCAGCATCGATGGGGCTTGATGTCGGCGATTTTTTGCAGCGAACATCGGAGATGGTCGAGGCGTGCAAAAACAATGATCCGTCATCGAATCCGGGAGGTTTGCTCGGGCTTATTTTAGGCGTTTGCCATGCTGCAGGCCGCGACAAACTGACGATATTCACCTCGCCAGCGATTCATGACCTCGGAGCGTGGATGGAGCAACTCGTCGCCGAATCGACCGGTAAAAAGGATATTGCGATAATCCCGGTTGACCGCGAAGATCCGCAACCGGCTGATTCGTATGGCAACGACCGCGTGTTTGCGTTTTT
>JBDSCV010000027.1:0-3180 GCA_039920905.1 Pyrinomonadaceae bacterium | reverse complement strand
CGTTTCCTCGCCCAACAATGCACTCAAGCCCCGGCCAAGCGTCTGTCTAGCCATTGTCTAAAATCTCCTTTGCAAGTTGTACATAGCTCTCGGCACCTCGTGACCGCGGGTCGTAAAGTAATATGGGTTTTCCAAAACTCGGAGCCTCTGCAAGCCGAACATTTCGCGGAATCACTGTCTTTAAAACCTGAGAACCATAAAAATCTCTCAGATCCTTTGCCACGGCCGAGGATAAATTGGTCCTTTCATCATACATGGTTAGCAAAAGCCCCTCGATAGCAAGCGAAGGGTTAAGTTCCCTTCTAAGCCGCGCCAGTGTGTCAAAAAGTTCGGTCACACCTTCTAAGGCATAATACTCACACTGAATCGGCACAAGCAGCGAATCCGCAGCCGTCAGCCCATTTACCGTCAATATACCGAGCGATGGCGGACAATCTATTATAAGGTAATGAAAATAATTCTTGATATCGACGAGAAGTTCTTTAAGAGCGTAATTTCTATTGCTTGCGTTCACCAACTCAACTTCTGCACCCGCAAGGTTCCTATCGGACGGAAGCACCCAAAATTTTGGTATCGCTGTGGGCAGGACCATGTCCCTGACCGATTCGCCGGTAATAAGAGCGTTGTATAGCGTCTTGCGGGTCGTGCTTCTGGCGATTCCAGAGCCCGACGTTGCGTTCGCCTGTGGGTCTGCGTCTACCAATAAAACCTTTTTGCCTTCTGCGGCGAGTGAAGCAGAAAGATTAACCGCGGTTGTTGTCTTCCCAACACCGCCTTTTTGATTTGCAACCGCGATTATCTTGCCCATTATGAGTCAAATTGTCCGAGGTTCTAAGTTAGCACAGCGGATAACTAAATTCTAATTACAGGCAGATGTGGCACATACCACATACCGGGGGCGAAATTATGTGGCACGTGCCACATTGAGATGTCTAGTTTTGAATCGCTTCGGTTGGGGTTTGCGCGGTTAGATGAACAAGTACCGAGGAAACCGCGGCGGGCGTGAGGCCCGCGATTGTACGGACCTGGGCAAAATTCTGCGGCCGCGCGCGCTCGAGCCGTTCGACCATTTCGTTCGAAAGACCGCCAATTGTGCCAAATGCGAACCCGTCTGGAACTTTGAGGCCGTCGTGATGATTTACCCGCTCGGTCGCGACCTTTTGCTTTTCGATGTACCCACTATAAAGCGAGTCGGCAAGGGCAGTTTCAAGATCCGGGATCCTCACATCCGCTCGCAATTCTTCAGGCAAGAGGCGGTGAATAAGATCCGGCTTTACCCCTTGTCGCATCGCGAGCTGCGAAAGTGTTATCGAATCTCCAAGATCAATATCGAGAATCTGCGAAATGCTGGCATACTCAACTGACGAACGCTTAAAACGAGTAAAGTCGAGCGCGTTGCGCAAAGTAGCGATCCGGTCGCGCTTCTGATTAAACCTTTCCCAATCGGTATCGCCGACCAGCCCGGCTTCTCGTCCTTTGGGCGACAAACGTTCATCGGCGTTATCATGCCGCAATGTCAGTCTTGCCTCGGCGCGCGACGTGAACAATCGATATGGCTCATCGACGCCGTGTCGGATCAAGTCGTCCGTCAACACGCCGATATATGCTTCATCCCTCTGCAAAATCAAGGGTTTACGACCCTGCACTGCGAATGCCGCATTGATGCCCGCCATCAGTCCCTGACACGCCGCCTCTTCATAACCAGTCGTTCCATTAATCTGGCCCGCGAGAAACAACCCCGCCATCCGGGTCGATTCCATCGTTGGACGCATCTCGCGCGGATCTACATAATCATACTCAATGGCGTATCCGGGGCGAATGATCTTAACATTTTCAAACCCTTCGACCATTTGCAGCAATTGGAGCTGCAATGCGGACGGAAGCGAGGTCGAAAAACCATTCAGATAGACTTCGTTTGTGTTGCGTCCTTCCGGTTCTAAGAATAGCTGGTGCCGGATCTTATCGGCAAATTTTACGACCTTGTCCTCGATCGACGGGCAATATCGCGGACCGATGCCAGTGATCTTTCCCGAATAGAGCGGAGATTGGTGCAAATTATCGCGTATTGTCTGGTGGAGGCGTTCGCTCGTATAGCCTATAAAGCACTGAATTTGATCCTGTTCGATCTTTTCAGTCGCAAACGAGAATGCCACAGGCTTCTCATCCGCCGCCTGCGGTTCAAATGCATCCCAATCTATTGTCCGGCCATCAAGCCTTGGCGGAGTTCCTGTTTTCAGACGACCGACGGGAAATCCATATTTCTTAAGGCTCTCCGCAAGCTCAATCGATGCAGGTTCGCCTGCCCTTCCGGCAGAAAAGGTTTTGCGTCCCGTGTGAATGGTCCCGTTTAGGAACGTTCCTGTTGCGACTATGACAGCTTTTGCCCCAAAACGTCGCGAGTCCTGCATTTCAACACCAATAACCATATTGTCTGCAACAATTAGATCAATTACTAGGCCTTGGCGCAGATGTAGATTTGGCGTCGCTTCAAGCACACGACGCATCTCCGTGCGGTAGAGGCTGCGATCCGCCTGGGCACGCGGTGATTGCACCGCCGGGCCGCGCGAGCGGTTCAAAAGGCGAAATTGTATACCCGTTCGATCGATAACCCGGCCCATGATCCCGCCGAGAGCGTCGATCTCACGAACAACGTGGCCCTTTGCAATACCGCCGACCGCAGGATTACACGACATTTGCCCTATCAGGTCGAGATTGATCGTGACCAACGCCGTTCCCGGCCCAAGGCGCGCCGAAGCCGAGGCCGCCTCACATCCCGCGTGCCCCGCACCGATCACAATTACATCAAAACTTTCGTCAAACATCCCTAACTCTATCCTCGCACAAAAGGAAAACTATGATTCTATCTCATTGCTCTTATTTTGCCAACAAAAATATCCAATGATCAGACTCCACGAATTGATTACTTTCCGATGCAAAATGTTGAAAAGATACGGGTTAGCATATCTTCAGTCGTTGTTTCACCGGTTATCTCGCCGAGGTATCGGAGGGCGTTGTGGAGGCCGATGAGGACGATCTCTTCGCTTAGCTTTTGTTTGAATTGTTGGAGAGATTGCTCGATGTCGTGAGCGGCGCGGACAAGCAGATCGTGGTGACGTGCGTCGGTCACCAGAAAACCTGCGGCGGCGATAGCATTTGCAGAAAACGGCTCTAGAATGGTTT
>JBDSCV010000026.1:0-5050 GCA_039920905.1 Pyrinomonadaceae bacterium | reverse complement strand
TTATTGATGATCGGTATCGGAAGAGTTATCGGGATCATGGGTTCGGGCTATATACGGTCGAGGTTAAATCCGATGGAACGTCTATCGGGCTTTGCGGTTTTGTAAAACGCGAAACGCTGCCCGAACCTGATCTTGGCTTTGCATTTCTGCCGGAATTTGAGGGCAAAGGCTACGGCTTTGAATCTGCGAGCGGCGTGATGAAGTATGGGCGAACGGCTCTCGGATTTTCGCGTGTGCTGGCAATCACCTCCCTAGACAACGGATGTCTCCGGCAAACTGCTCGTGAAACTTGGCTTCGGCTTTGAACGTATCATCGCTATGCCGGATGGAGAAAATCTAAAGCTTTTTGAGAAAGCACTATTACCAAAAGTCTGAAAGTGCGGATCCGTTCATTTCGTCTCAAACAAAGCTCATGTTATATTTCTTGTACACAAATCGTCCAATCTTTTCGCTCGTTGATTCTTAATTCTGGAGATCTTATGCAAATATCGCGTCTTTTCAATATCTTATTCTCGACCGCGCTTGCTTTTTCAATGCTCGCGGGGTCGTCACCTGACGCTCTTGCCCAAAACTCGATGGGTCAGCCTAAAATGCCGGATGGCGTAACAATGGTGGCCAGCGTCGAAGGCATCACGGAATACCGTCTGGAAAATGGCCTGCGGGTCTTACTTTTTCCCGATCAAACCAAGCAGACGATCACCGTCAATATGACGTATCTCGTCGGTTCGCGGCATGAGGATTACGGCGAGACCGGAATGGCACATCTTTTGGAGCATCTCGTTTTTAAGGGCACACCAAAACACACAAATATCCCTTCCGAACTGACGTCGCACGGTGCGCGGCCGAACGGCTCGACCAACTTTGACCGCACCAATTATTTTGAGACGTTTGCCTCTTCGGACGAAAATTTGAATTGGGCCTTGGATCTGGAGGCTGACCGGATGGTCAATTCCTTTATCGCCCGCAAAGATCTGGACAGCGAGATGACCGTTGTCCGCAATGAAATGGAATCGGGCGAAACCAGTCCGTTTCGTATTCTCATTCAGCGTGTGCTCGGGTCGGCATACGAATGGCACAATTATGGCAAAGACACGATCGGGGCGCGTTCAGATGTCGAAAACGTACCCATTGACCGTCTGCAAGGCTTTTATCGCAAATATTATCAGCCGGACAATGCCGTTCTGCTGGTAGCCGGAAAATTTGACGAAGCAAAAACCCTGGATCTGGTTAAAAAATACTTCGGCGTGATACCAAAACCCACTCGCGTTTTGCCGCCAAACTACACGATAGAACCGACCCAGGACGGAGAGCGAACAGTCACTGTCCGGCGTACGGGCGACACGCAAGTTCTCATGACCGGCTATCATGTTCCGCCCGGAGCTCATCCGGACGCAGCGGCGATCGGCGTTTTGGCGGAAATCCTCTCCAGCGCACCGTCGGGCAGATTGTATAAATCGCTTGTCGAATCGAAAAAAGTGAGTTCGGTTTTTGGTTTCGTTTTTCAAACAAAAGAACCCGACTACATTTTGTTCGGCTCTGAATTAAGAAAAGAAAATTCAATTGACGACGCCCGAAATACGATGGCGGATACGGCTGAGAATTTTGCAAAAATGCCGCCCACCAAAGAAGAGGTCGATCGTGCAAAAACATCGCTTCTCAAGAACATTGAGGTTGCCCTCAACGACCCGAACCGCGTCGGTCTGGAGATGTCGGAGTGGGCCGCCCAGGGCGATTGGCGCTTGTTTTTCCTTACCCGTGACCGCCTGAAAAAGGTCACGCCCGAAGATATTCAGAGGGTCGCAGCTACTTATCTGAAACAATCGAATCGCACGGTGGGCATGTTTATTCCGACCGACAAACCGGACCGCGCCGAAGTTCCAAATATCAAGGACGCCGACATCGCCGCAATGGTCAAAGAGTACAAGGGCGATGCTGTAATGGCGGCGGGTGAAACGTTTGACCCGTCACCGGCAAACATCGAATCGCGTGTCAAACGGACAAAAGTCGGCGGTGTCGATGTTGCGTTTTTGTCAAAGAAAAATCGAGGCGAGTCGGTCGTGGCGAATCTGATATTCCGTTTTGGCGATGCCAGATCGCTGATGAACCGAGCAAATGCGGCCCAGTTTGCCGGACAGCTTTTACAGCGCGGAACCGCTAAGCACACGCGCCAGCAAATAAAGGATGAGTTCGACCAACTAAAGGCGCAAGTCCGCGTTTCTGGCGGCGCGACGAGCGCCAATGTCGCTATCGAAACGACACGGCAAAATTTGCCCGCGGTTCTTCGCTTGATCGGTGAGATTTTGCACGAGCCCGCATTTCCTCAAGCCGAATTTGACCAGCTCAAGCTGGAAACCCTGACCCAGATCGAAAGCCAAAAGACCGAGCCGACATCTGTCGCAAGTACCGAACTTGGCCGGATCTTCAACATTTATCCGAAGGGCCATCCGTTGTATTTCAGCACGATCGAAGAATCCATTGCGGATACCAAGGCCGTGACCTTGGACGATGTGAAGAAGTTTTACAAAGACTTCTACGGAGCGTCGAACGCACAAATGACGGTGGTTGGCGACTTTGAAGAGACAGAAGTTGCCGCTCTTACGCAGGAACTCTTTGGTAATTGGAAAAGCCCAAACGGCTATACCCGGATCAAGGGCGAATATCGCGCGATTACGCCCGTAAATAAATTGATCGAAACTCCAGACAAGGCCAATGCGTTTTTTCTGGCCCGCCTCAATGTCAAAATGCGTGACGATAATGTCGATTATCCAGCCCTGATCTTAGGTAACTACATGCTTGGCGGCGGATTCCTCAGCTCACGTTTGGCGGTTAGAATTCGTCAAAAAGAAGGCCTTAGCTACGGTGTCGGTTCCGGATTTACGGCAAGCTCTCTCGACGAATCGGGCTCGTTTTCCGCCAGCGCTATCTATGCCCCTGAAAATGCGGAAAAATTGGAAATCGCCTTTAAGGATGAACTTGCCAAACTCGCGAAAGACGGGCTTACGGGTGAAGAGATCGTAGCCGCGAAAAGCGGTTGGCTTCAGAGCAGACAGCTTTCACGGGCACAGGACCGCGAGCTTTCGGGCCGGTTGAACAATTACTTGTTCTTAAACCGAACGATCGCCTGGGATGCCGATTTTGAAAGCAAGATTCGGGCCTTAACCGCCGAGCAGATCAATGCGGCCATGCGTAAATACATTACTGCTGATAACATAACGATCATCAAAGCGGGTGATTTTGCAAAGGCAAAAGCTAAGGCCGCCCAGTAGCGCGCTTTTTAATTCGCATTCAAAAACGCGGAGTTTAGGCTTCGCGTTTTTTATTGAGGCTGAAATTTCCGGCAAAATCCGTTAGAGTAAAATTTCACTTCGGGCGGAGCAATACTTTATGAAATTTGGCCTCATCGCCGGTAACGGCCAATTCCCTTTTCTCGTCCTCGACGGAGCACGCAAACAAGGCGTGCCTTTCTCAGTTGTTGCTATCAGGGAAGAAACCGATCCGCGAATTGATGAGGTCGCCGAAAATGTATCATGGGTCGGCATCGGCCAGCTAGGTAAAATGATCGCATTTTTCAAGGATAACGGCGTAACCAATGTAGTAATGGCCGGGCAGGTAAAGCATGTGCAGATCTTTTCGGGTTCGATGCCCGATCTGCGAATGGTCAAGATGCTGTGGAATTTGCCGCGTCGAAATACGGACGCCCTGATCGGCGGCGTCGCCGATGAAATGGCTAAGGAAGGCATGGAACTCATTGATTCTACACACTTTATTACGGACCACCTTGCTCCCGACGGGGTCATATCAAAACGAAAACCAACCGATCTCGAACGCGGTAATATTGCCTATGGCCTGCATATCGCTGACGAGATCGCACGGCTCGACCTCGGCCAGACGATCGCCGTCCGCGCCCAGGCGTGCGTGGCCATCGAAGCGATGGAAGGCACGGATGCGACGATCCGGCGGGCCGGCAACCTTGCTAACGGAAAGTTGACGGTCGTCAAAGTTGCAAAGCCTGATCAGGATATGCGCTTTGACGTTCCGGTTGTCGGTGTGCCAACTATCGAAGCCATGATCGACGCCGGAGCCACTTGTCTTTCCATCACAGCAGGAAAAACTCTCATTTTCGACCGCGACGAGATGCTCAATCTCGCGAACAAACACAAGATCTGCATCGTCGGATCGAGCCGGGAAACAATACCATCCAAATCCACGTAGTATATTCAGAAATTTGCCTTGCTTAGCCACACAGAACACAGAGAATGCAGAGCTAATTTAAGAAACAGAGCTTTTTTAGATTGTCGGGTATTTCGTTCGTGTACTCTGTGACCTCTGTGGCAAAAAAATCTTTCGAGGACAACAATGAAGAGAACTTTTTTTCCACTTTTTTTAATAACAACTTTTGTATTTCAGTCGCTTGCTCAGGCTCCGTCCGTAAAAATTTCGTCCGACGAGCGCAAGATCGCCGAGGGTGTCACCGCCAAACAACTGAGCGATTATCTCTATTTTGTGGCGTCCGATGAAATGGAGGGCCGCAACACGCCTTCACGCGGCCTCGACACAACGGCGAAATTTATCGCTATGAACTTGTCGCGTTGGGGCTTTAAGCCGGCCGGCGACAACGGCACATTTTTTCAACAAATTGGGCTAAAGCGCAACGCCCCGCCGACAGCAGATAAGCCCGGCCGATCCCGCCCTTTTTCATTAAACATGGCTGAAAAATATGATCCGGCAAAGATGTCAGAGTCGGATTATGTGTTGACGCAAAATGTCGTCGCTATTTGGGAAGGCGGCGATAGCGTCTTGAAAAATGAGATGGTCGCGATTGGCGCCCACTACGACCACGTTGGCGACAGCCCTCAAACAGGATGCCGCCCGGTTAACGGCGACAGCTTGTGCAACGGCGCGGATGACGACGGTTCGGGCACCGTTGCGGTGCTGTCGATAGCCGAGGCTCTTGCAAAGGCACCAAAACGACCAAAACGTTCAGTTCTGTTCGTATGGCACTGCGGTGAAGAAAAGGGATTGTGGGGCAGTGAATATTTCAACAAGTTCC
>JBDSCV010000025.1:0-13439 GCA_039920905.1 Pyrinomonadaceae bacterium | reverse complement strand
ACATATCGAACGACTGTTTTTTGTATTCGACCAGCGGGTCTTTTTGGCCGTAGCCGACAAGCCCGATGCCCTGTTTGACGTGGTCTATCGAGAGCAGGTGATCTTTCCATTGGCTGTCGATGATGTTGAGCATGATATAACGCTCATACGCTCGAAGCGACTCGCCGCCAGCTTTTTTCTCCTTCTCGGCGTAGCTGGCCGCAGCCTTTTTCCAGATAGCGTCTTCGATCTCATCGGTGGTCATTTTTTTGAAATCGACTCCCGCATCTCTTGCTGGATCGATCGCGTAAATGCTCTCGATCTCGGCGGCATAGGTATTAACGTCCCATGTGGCGGGCCCGGCCTCCATGTTGAGCATGCTCGCTGTGAGGTCGTGAAGCAGGTCTTTAGCTACACCGTTCTCGCCAAGCAAATACTCGCGATGCTCAGGCTCAAACATCAACTGGCGGCGGAGCCCGTAGATGGTTGCGCGCTGGCGGTTCATGACGTCGTCGTATTTGAGGACGTGTTTGCGGGTCTCGAAGTTGCGGGCCTCCACGGCTTTCTGGGCACGTTCGATCTGGCGCGAAACGGTCTTTGATTCGATGGCGACACCCTTTTCCATGCCAAGCCATTCCATCATCGAGCGGACCTTGTCGCCCGCGAAAATACGCATCAGATCGTCTTCGAGTGAGAGAACAAAGCGGGACGAGCCCGGATCACCCTGCCGTCCCGCACGTCCGCGAAGCTGATTGTCGATGCGGCGCGATTCGTGGCGTTCGGTGCCGAGAATGTGCAGACCGCCAACCGCGACGACCTCTTTATGTTCGTCGGCGACGACCGCTTTTGCCTTTCTCAACTGCTCTTCGAATTGCTCCTCGGTTGCCTCGTCCGGATTTATTTCCAGGCGTTTCAGATAATCGCGGGTAAGGGATTCGGGGTTGCCGCCGAGCAGAATGTCGGTGCCGCGGCCGGCCATGTTGGTGGCGATGGTGACGGCGCCTTTGCGGCCCGCCTGAGCGATGATCTCGGCTTCCTGTTCGTGATATTTGGCGTTGAGGACCTTGTGCGGCACACCGATGGCCTTTAGCTTTTCGGCGACAAGCTCAGAGTTTTCGACCGAAACGGTTCCGACCAATACCGGTCGTCCGCTTGTGTGCAGATCTTTTATTTCCTCGACGACAGCATCCCATTTTTCGGGCAGCGTACGATAAATCATATCCGACGAATCGACACGAACCATCGGCTGATTGGTCGGGATCATCACCACGTCAAGCGTGTAAACCGTGCCAAATTCCTCAGCCTCGGTCTCGGCGGTGCCGGTCATTCCCGAAAGTTTCTCGTACATTCGGAAGTAATTTTGGAGCGTGATAGTCGCAAGAGTTTGATTCTCGCGTTCGATCTTTACGCCCTCTTTCGCTTCGACAGCCTGGTGCAAACCATCAGACCAACGCCGTCCGGCCATAAGGCGTCCCGTGAAATCGTCAACGATGATTACCTCGCCATCCTGCACAACATAATGGTGATCGGCCTTGTAGAGCATGTGGGCCTTTAACGACTGCTCGACGCAATGGAGCAGATCCATGTTCGACGGGTCGTAAAGGTTTGAAACACCGAGCAGTTTTTCGGATTTTGTGACACCGGCCTCAGTCAAAACAGCGGAGTGATTTTTTTCGTCAACGAGATAATCGCCCGTCGTGACCTTGGTTTCCTCGTCTTTTGAGCCGCGTTCGAGACGCGGGATGATCTCGTTGGCGGTGTAGTATTTATCGGTCGCCTCGTCCGACGCACCCGAGATGATAAGCGGTGTACGGGCCTCGTCGATCAGGATCGAGTCAACTTCGTCGATGATCGCGAAGTAGTGGTCCGGCTGAACCAGCGACTCGACGTCAAACTTCATATTATCGCGCAGATAATCAAAGCCAAATTCGTTATTCGTACCGTATGTGATCGAGCACGCGTAGGCGTCCTTTCGCTCAATGTCGTCCATATCGTTCTGAATACAGCCGACGGTGAGGCCGAGAAATGTGTGAATTTTGCCCATCCACTCGGCGTCGCGCAGAGCGAGATAATCATTGACCGTCACGACGTGTACGCCGCGTCCGGTGAGGCCGTTCAGGTAGGACGGCAACGTGGCAACCAGCGTTTTACCTTCACCCGTACGCATCTCGGCGATACGGCCTTGATGCAAAGCGACGCCGCCAATCATCTGAACGTCAAAGTGCCGCATTCCCGTAACGCGGCGCGATCCTTCGCGAACGGTCGCAAAAGCCTCGGGTAGGATCTCGTTCAATATCGCTTGCTCGGCCTTGCGGCGTTCTTCTTTATCTTCGATGCCGTCGAGGGCTTTCGCAATTATCTCTTTGAATTTTGGCGTCTGCGCCTGTAAATCCGCATCGGAGAGCTTTTCGAGCTTTGGCTCCCACTCGTTTATCTGATCGACGAACGGCTTAACATTCTTCAAAAAAATGTCGCTGCTCGATCCAAAAATTTTCTTTACTAATTTATCTGCAAAACTATTAACAGCCATGTTTTCCTCGTGTGTAACAAATGCGCCGCACGTTGGCAGAACCGCCTGGGTAAGCGGGTGGTCTGGACGTTGCAATTTTTCAACGTTCGTTCCCCCTGCTTACGCAAGGGGTTCTGCCCCGTCCGCCAAACATTAAAGATTGCCCGAATGCACAAATATGCGCAACTCTTATGAATAAATACTATTGATGATGGCGAAATTGGATGGAATGAACCCCTCGGTTCGCCGCTACTCGCGCGTCATTTGGCAAGCAGCGGTTCGAGCCCGGCACGGGGAAGGCGTGTGACCACAAAGACCTGATCGTTTTCAGCCCTGAAAGAAGTGGTCTGAATGATGTTTTGGCGAAATTTACTATTTTCGTGTGCGGAATAGAGTCTGATGGTGCTTTCCAGTTCGCGAACGAGTTCCAGAGCCCGCTGCGGCGACTGCTTCTTAATGGCGAGGTTAATTGACAACGCCTTACCGCTAAGCTCGAAATTGAACCGCGAATCGACCGCCGCAACGCCATCGAACTCGTTATTCGCTATGCAGTCGCCAAGCGAATAGCCGTAAACCATGCCGCGGCTAAAATATTCCAGAGCTGAATGCGTCGACTCGCTCGTACTGTTAAAACGGATCGGGGTATAACGACCCGCTAAATTGCTGTCAACGCAAGGCAAAAGGGTTGACTGGGCGACATCAAACGTATCACTGTTCGGGTCGAATTTGCCTCTGGTTTTCAGGCGGCCTAAAGTGGCTAGAAAATACTCGACATCCTCAAGATATATCTGAACCGACGTCGAAACCGGCGAGCGTTCGTCATCCGGCTTTGTATCAAGATCATCCTTCACCTCGATCTCACCCTTAACATCGAATTGCCCCGACATGGCGGCATTAGCCATCACCAGCGGCGTCGCACCGGCCAACACGAGGCCGAGATACACGCCGAGCGTTGCGATGACGAGGATGGAGTTTTGATGCTTACGCTTATTCAAACTGTTTTATTTGCCGGTATTATCAACCGGCTTGGTGATCGCGTTGCCGTTTGGTTTTCGCTGTTGTGCCTTTTTTGCCTGCGCTTCTTTCAATTTTCGGTTGATCATCTCCTGAGCTATCGGCTTGGGGATGGCAAAATTCAAAATGAAATTCTTGCCGTCCGACGTTACCTTTGCACCATCAAGCAGCGTTCGTTCATCGCTCGGGTTTTCGGCTTTGACCTTGCCGAAAACGATCGCGCTGCTAACAATGCTCGATATCGAGCTGGCCCGCTCAGGCGTTTTTTGCATCGATGTGATCACAACCGTAATATGCTGATCGTCCTGCGTTAATGTTGCCGTTAGCTGATCGACGCCTGCTAATTTTAGATACGTGAGATAACCGCTGTCTCCTAACGCCTCGAGCGCGGCTTTTCCCACGTCGATCATCTTTGGATCGCCCAGTGTCTTTTTCGAGTCAAATTTCGACTTAGCCCTATCGAGTTTTCCGTCGGCGGTGATAAATGCATTGAGAACGAGTGTAAAATCCTTATTAAGATCGATCTCTTTGGCTTCCCATTTCGCCGAAACATCGTCGGCAAAATCCGTGAGCGGTTTTTTATTGATCTCAACAGCCGTAACTGCGTCGCTCGACATCGGCGTCGGAGCGGGCGTTGCCGTTGCCGTTGGTTTGGGGTCGGTGGAAGCAGTGTCATCGCCATCAGGCATTGACGGTTTAATACGCCCGCCGCGTCCAAATTTTCGCTTACCTATTTTCGGATTCGATGTGCCGGTCGTTCCGCCGAATGTCGGCAGATCACCGTCGATCACATTATGGTTTACTTTCGGAGTGACCGGTGCTGTATCGGTCAGGCTGCCGCCGGTTGAGGGAGTCGTAACCGGAAATCCTCGCGGAAACTCCGGAAAGCCGGGCGTCATCGTAGGATCCGTGGCCGCATCAAGCGATGCCTGATACTCAAGCGGATTCGCCAGCTGAAAATATCCTTCAGGATAAGAAAGCGGAGGCGTTTCACCGCTGACGTCAACAAACGTGATATCGGCATCGCCCAACTCGGTCTTGTCATACACCGCATCGACATATTCGCGGTCCGTGCCAAACATCATGCTGCCGACATAGACCGTATCCAAAACCTGACATACACGGCCGACAAGCGGGCTGTCGCAGCCCTTTAACGTCAGCAGCGATGTTTGCGAGACAATGAGGATCGCAAGGATGTTGCCAATGGCCGAAATTGCCAGAATTTTATAGATCCGCGACGAAAGGTCCCAAGTCTTGATCTCGTAATTATGAAACAGATCGCCCTGCCCCAATGGAGTTGCGACCGGTTTCGTCTCGTATAATGACTGCTCAAACATATAAATTATAGATCAGCGTCCGTTGGTTATCCCAACTGAACAACTTTCGAAATTAGACGCTCTCTTCGCCATAAACGTTGCGAAGCAATGGATGATTTTAACACTTTCACACGGCGATTGGAAAGATTAGACTTTCCACGGTCAAACCTCTAATATTTAGTTTATGCCCCGCAATGAGAACCGCAACCGCCGCCGAAATCGACCCGCCTCATCAAAATCGCGACCCAAAGGTGGCCTCAGAGATAAACGCAGATTTGAACACGAAAGTTCCGCCCCGCGTGTTGTCATGGCGCAAACGCCGCGACAATTACGTGCGGTCGAAAGCTTGCTTTCGGGCATCGGCGTTCCACCATCACGACCGTTCAAACCCGATCCTTTTCAGATCGAAGCGTTAGCCGCCATCGAAACGGAGGACGTGCTGGTCACGGCCCCGACCGGCAGCGGCAAAACATGGATCGCCCGCGAAGAGATCCGCCGGATGCTCGCCGCCGGAAAACGAGCGTGGTACACGACGCCGCTAAAGGCACTGACAAACTCGAAATACACTGAGTTTTCGCTGGAATTCGGTGCCGAAAATGTCGGTATTTTAACCGGCGACCGCAAGGAGAACGCGAGCGCTCCGCTTATTGTCGGCACGACCGAGATATATCGGAACCAGCTTTTTGACGCCTTGCGCGACGGCGATCAGGTCAATACCGATTTCGTCATTCTGGACGAGGCCCACTATCTATCGGACGAGGAACGCGGCCATGTCTGGGAAGAGGCGATCATCCTGTCGCCGCTGCGGATCAGACTTTTACTGCTTTCGGCGACGGTCGGCCGTGCCGATGAATTTGCGGCGTGGATAGAGGATATTCGCGGAACAAAAGTTCGCGTTATCAAGGCAGGGCCGCGTCCGGTCGAGCTGCGGGCCGCATATATATCACGCGATCTGCAATTGTATCCACTATTAGGCGAGGACGGCAAATATAACCGAGATCTGGATCAGATTGGAAGGGAAAGGTCTGGCGGTTTTCAGCGGCGAATGAGATAGTCAGAACCGGGAGCGGTAGCGACTGGGTTCCTAACCTGGAATGAACAGGAACCCGTCGCTACCGCTCCCGGTTTTGACAATTTCGTCTCTGGTTTAAAACTCTTACTTTACTCCCGCGATCAAAACATCTATATCGGCTTGCGGCACAAGCAGTTCTATTGTGACATCGCTGCCGCGGGCGTCAATCTTGGCATTTTTTATCATTCGGCCGTAAACCTGTTGGTCGGCCCGCTTTGAACCTCCAAAGAACATTCCGCCTAAGACTTGCAGGCCTTCGATGGTGTCTTTTAATCCAATTGCCTGTTCAGGTTTTTTCGTGCGGGCCGATATTTGCAGGGAAGTGCCGATGGCGGCAACGTCGAGCGAACCTGACAAATATTGGATCGAATCGATATTCTTTCCAAGTTCGTCATTATCGAGGGGAAGCAGATGCGACATGCCGCCCGGCGGTTTTAACGCAAAACTCATCACCGCCGTCTCTTTGACGGAAAGCAGGCTGCTCATATCGACGCCAACATGCGTTTGTCCGGCGAGCGTTTCTCGAACACGCTCTAGTGAGCCGATGACAAGCGTATTTTTATCCAAAGCCGTCACCGCGATGTCTTTAGAAAGGCCCTGAATTGCTTTATCGAGATAGCCAGCCATTTTGGAATTTGAATTTTTAGCTGCGGTCTTAGAAGCTACGTTTTTTGCTGAAAAGATATAAACAGTTCTCTCACCGATCTTTTCTTCACGATAGGTGCCATTTGATGCAAGTCTGGCGACCGCGATCAAAGCTCCGGCGTTGATGTCGCCGCTGGCAATGGCGACTGGTTCAAAGTCAGTTTCTTTTGCCGAGACTTGTTTGTACGCGACGCCGACGGCGACTTGATCGAATTTGCGCAGATCAATGCCGGTGCGGGTTTCCATCTCCTTGACCTTTGCCATTATCTCGCTCAACATCGGCTGATTGGCCGAGAGGATCTTTGGCAACGCTTCATCGAGAAAACGTTTAGAGTCAAAAACGGCTACGCCGTCCGAGGCTGGAAGCATCGTAACGAGCCGCGTAGCCTGCCGTTTCGCAACTTTTGAGCGTCGAATATCAGCCGCCGACAGCCCGACAATATTTAACAACAACACCGCAATCGCGGCCGAAGCAAAAAATCTTGTTTTCATCTAATTACCTCAACAAAGATCAAGTTAATATCCTAACGTTAAGAGATGCACGAAGGTTCAAAAAAAGTTGGCTGGAAAAAGAATTACCCACAGAGTACATAGAGATTTGAAGACAGAATCGGTCTCAATGACTATTATCTAGTTATCCTCAGTGATCTCTGTGTCCTCTGTGGCTAACTTGATTTAATTACCTCGAACTCGAACCGTAATTCCTTTCCACGAAGAATGTAGCTCAGATACTGTTCCCAAAACTTACGCAAGAAACGCAGTTTGTAGCTTTTCTGATCGAGATTGACGAGAAACTCGATGCCCAATGCTTTCCATAGATTAAGCAGCGAGACGTAACACGTTATTGGCTTTAGCTGAATTTCGGTATAGAAATCAAACACCGTACGCCCGGCCATAAATGTGTTGAATGTATATGAATTGATGTGGTTGCGATGCGTCGGGTCGTTTGCCCAGTCGGGATTTGTGTAATGCGGCGTCAATAACTTAATACGACCGCCATTTCGCGTGACACGGTGCAATTCTCCGATGAATGCCATCAAGTCCGGCACATGTTCGACGACGTGATTGGAAACGACAAGATCAAATTCGTTATCGGCAAACGGATATGGTATATCGCCGAGGTCGTGAATGACATCCGCCGCCGTGCGCGGATTATTATCGAGGCCGATCGCACCTTCCGTTTTATTGGCCCCACAGCCGACATCGAGGATCTTTGTCATCGAAATAAAAGTACCAAAAAAATGGCGGAAACACGACCGGTAGGGCGTGTGTTCCTCGCTCGACAGTCTCAATTTCGAAGCACGAGACACCCTTACTATCGAGAGGGTTTGCGCCTTTCGGATAGATAAAAGTGCCAAAGCAGTCTTGCTGCGACCGACCGATACGGCTTCCATTTCTCAGCCATTTCGACGAATTCGTCTGAGTCCGCCCGTTTATCGGCGTTCGTTAGTTTTCGGTAGGCCTCGTGCAGGGCGATATCGCCACGAGGCATAATATCGGGCCTGAGCAGCGCCATCAACAGATAAATATCACTCGTCCATTCACCGACGCCTTTTAGCTTGATAAGTTCGGCCTTTACATCGGCATCAGACAGATACGAGATACCGTCGAGATCGATGTGCTTATTAATTATCGACTCGGACAAATGCCTGGCGTACGCCGTCTTTTGTCGACTGAATCCGACGGCTTTGAGATCGGCGTCGTTAACCGAGAGCAAATTTGTCGGAGTAACGTCGCCAAGATGTGCCGCGAGCTTGTCAAAACAAGCTTTTGCCGACGCAAGCGAGACTTGCTGTTCGAGAATGATATTGAGCAGCGTCGCAAATCCAACAGGCCGGCCCCACAGCGGCGGCGTGCCGTACGTATTGTAAACAAACGCCATTTCCGCATGATCCTGCGATAGTTTGACGCAGGCTCGCTTAACTTGGCGGTTGTCTAAGGGCTTTATCATCATTTTTGTTTCACTTTGTTTCGAGCGTTCCACGCGTTCCGGAACAGAACGGAATATTTATTTTTTACGCAATCGGATATATAATCTGCGGACAGTATGAGCATTATCCCCAAACTTGCAACATCGCTCAATCGCCGCGACGAAGTTCCGAATCAGGAACTCGCCGCTGAGATCGTTAAACGCAAAGACGCATACGCCGTTGCCGAACTTGCCGAAAATCTATCGAATAGAAACAAAGGCATTCGATTCGATTGCATCAAAACGCTTTACGAGATCGGTTACGCCGAGCCAAAGCTGATAGCCGGACATATAGCGAGGTTTCTGCCGCTGCTCACGAGCAAGGACAACCGCTTGCAATGGGGAGCGATGGCCGCCGTCGCTTGCATCGCAAAAGTAAAGCCGGACGAGATATTCGCAGTGCTGCCCGAGATAATAGAAGCAGCCGATAAAGGCTCCGTCATCACCCGCGACAATTGCGTCAATATCCTGATCGAGCTTTTGGCCACGCCCGCATATTCGGGCGAAGCTTTTGCGCAGCTCCAAAAGCAGCTATCAACATGCCCAACCAATCAATTGCCTATGTATGCGGAAAATGCCGCTAGCTCGATAGCCCCGTCAAATCGTGACAGATTTGTCCAAATATTGTCGTCTCGCCTTGACGAGATCGAAAAAGAAAGCAAACAAAAGCGGGTGGAGAAGGTTATCAAAATGTTAGCTCAATAATCAATTGACTAGATGCCGTGCGGGACCGAAGGTTGAGACGCTAATCGATTCGGTTTCGATTGTTTGAATAGGTCGATGGTTATGCGGATTATTTCAATCAGATGGGTTTTATCGGTAGGAATGTGAATTATTACTTCGGCATATTTATCACGTTTTCCAATTGCACTATTTCTGATTAAGATGCCCCTTGAGCCAGCGCCTAGCGTAATACCAAACAATGGCAAATAGAAGAATCCCAAACATTGCTGGTATAATTAGAAGAACAAATCCGCCCTCCCGCATTCCCAGAATATTTTCAAGAGCTATCGATAAATAAAATACTACCGTTCCATAAACAAGAAAGAACAAAATAGAAGTAATTGTCGAAAAGATTGGTTTCGTCGGGTTCCTCGGTGCTATCCAAATAGTCTTACCACCGGAGATTGCCAATAACACTCCCGAAACAAAGGCAATCAAAGAAATGACTAGGTATAAAAAAAGATACTGATTGAATAGTTGTAGGACCGAACGGAAGGCGCTTCCTTTAATCCTATTTTTTCTAGGTGTTTGTTCGAGATATTCAATAACCGCTGGTTGAGGTAAATTTTCCTTCGCAAAGGTTGCGGGAAGACTCCCGTCGATGAATGATGTTCCCTCATATGATTTTGAATCGATGGGCACACTGAATGAGTAATGGGCAGTCCACCAAGTTGTGCATCCCGCTTGTTCACAATCGGTATGCTCGTTAGTTTCATACACATGCCCTTGAGTTGTTTTTGGAGAATTTATTAAGTTCCATTCACTCAAAAACTCCGGAAATACATCTTCACCTATTGAAATTGATACCATTACGAACAGCAATCCAATGACAATTTTTACTGTTGCTGTTCTAACCAGATTGTCGTGTATTTCTCGCCTCTTCATCTTTCCTGATATATTAGCGATATTTGTTGACTCTCATCAACTGCACCGGATTCTCAAGTGCCGAGAGATCGCCCGGATCTTCGCCGAGGTAGGTCGAACGAATGACGCCGCGCATTACTTTGGCGTTGCGGGTTTTTGCGTCGGGAGGCCGAGGTCGATGGCGGAAATCTATTTGAGCATGTCGCCGGAATGTGTCGGGGGGGCATCTGGTGCGGATGCGAGGTATTTTTTTATCCCATCCCGGAGAGCCAGACTGGCTTCGGATTCGAGAAAATCCTGTAACATTACGTCCAGTTTTTCCGACGTCGCACTTGCAATGAACTGCTCAAGCGAAAACCCGCCACTGCTTGCAAGTTCTTCGACTTTTTTCAAAATTGAATTTGGAATTTCAACCGTAACAGCGCTCATTTTTCCTCAATAATCTCCAAAAACTCCGAAGGCGAAACGGCCTCGATCCCAAACAATTCACAACCTCTAAAATCCCTTTTATTGAAAGTGAAATATGCATACATCCGGCGGCAATTGCCAATTCCAAAATGAAATCATCGTCAGGATCACGCAGAGCCGGACGCCAATTAAAGTGTACACGCTGTAGATGCGAAAGTGATAATAATCGGCGTAGAAAATCGATCACGTCTTGATCGGTCCGATTACCGGCTTTGAGATGCTCCGGCCTTAATAAAACGGCCAGGTACTCCAATAAAGGGCTGGTGAGATGGCCGTAATAAATCTTTGATCCGGAATTAAGTTCAACAGTTTGCTCGATGCACCCAGACTGGAGCGTCCGGCAGCAACGAGAACACTGGTATCGAGCACAACCTTCATTTACCGGCCTCGCAAATTTCGCCTATTGCAGCAGGATTTTCGAGAGCCGACAGGTCGCCGGGTTCTTCGCCTAAATAGGCGGAGCGCGTAACGCGGCGCATTACTTTGGCGTTACGGATTTTTGGAAAAGCGGAGACGAAATGGATCCGCGATGGCGCGAGAGGTTACCGACGGCGGCGGCGCTCCGCCGCCGTGCGCAAACAGAAATTTTATCGACCGCGGCGTCTGCAGATCAACGTCGGCCGCGGTTCTTATTTCTTGCGGATCCACTTTTTGTCGAGGTTCGCGCCGCCCCCGGCGAAAATTCCCGGAGGTATAACGTCGTCGTTATACCATGGGCCACAGACCTCGAGGATCGTCATATCGGGAAGTTCGAGCCAGCCACGAATCACATATTTCTGCAGGTTGCGGTTCGCGATCTTGATCGAGAGTATTTGCCCATTGATCGCAACGGTACCGGCGGTCTTTTCCTTTATCATTCTCCCGTTTTGTATGGCAGCGAAGTCGTCGTAGTAGGCTCCGGCCGCCGTGAACATCATTTCCGACTTGAAGTGCAGCGAATCCGCACCGGCGTATGTGCCCGAATAGCGGTCAACGTATCTAATATTGATGCCGGCATTTTCGCCCCAATTCCCGGCGATATCCGCTAAAGTAAGCTGCCGCGTCGCCAGCGGGATGATGAGATTTCCATTGCCGTCGGTTTGCGGTGCACTCCTTGCCGATCCCGAGACTGGCGCGACCGCCTGAGAGGTCGCTTTGCCGGGATCGATGCTGTCGCTAAAGGCGGCGAGCTCCGGCAAATAGCTTTGATCGTTGAAGACACCTAAAATACTTACAGTCCGGCCGCCGCCGCTAATGACCGTTAAGAGCGCAAAGGCCTTACCTGCGTCTGAATCGACTGCCGAGCCCCCCCCGGTCGCTGTCCAGCCATTCTCAACGCTGGACTCGGTCTTCGGATCGGCATCGGCCTTCATGTTCTTAAGGACGATGTTCGCCCACTCGCGCTTAAAATCGGACTCAGGTGTACCTGTTCCCGGCGTCGCGCCGTAGAGCGTGATTATGCAAAAGGCACCAGTTTTCGCGTCCACCTTGGAAAAAGCGACGATGTTTTCTTTTGTGGTCTTAGCAAACCCCGCCGGTGCGGAATATGCGGTGGTCCCGAGCGACTCTTTTTGGCCGAAGGCTGCTAGCGGTGCACAAATGCAAAGGGCGAAAGCAATGGTGCAAAGCAGTAATTTTCGAGATAGTTTGTTAGTAGATTCCATGAGTTCTCCGTGACTGAATCAGGCGTGCTTGGCAACGCCCACCGCCTAATTTATGCGTCTCCTTCAGGCCTAAAATGGACGCGGATCTTCCCGGCCTTGCCAAGGAGGAGCCATGGAACGTAAGGAAACGGTTGCGTAGAGAATATAAAGTATTGCCGCGAAAAGCAAGAAGAATCGAGATGGGCACCAAACGCCTAGCGACTGCGAAGGGCGCAAATTTCGGCGACCGTCGCAGGCTGCTCAAGGGCAGAAAGATCACCCGGATCTTCGCCGAGATAGGCCGAGCGGATGACGCGGCGCATTACTTTGGCGTTGCGGGTTTTGGGGAGGGCGGAGACGAAATGGATACGCGACGGTGCGAGAGGTTTGCCCAGGTCGCGCGAAACCAGACCTTTTAGCTCGGTTTTGAGTGATGAGTGATGAGTGATGAGTGATGAGTTTTCAGAACCGGCGGATTCGATATTCGATATTCGAAATTCTTCATTCAGTACTACAAAGGCGACCATTGCCGTTCCCTTTACTTCGTCCGGGACGCCGATGACGGCGGCTTCGATGACTTTGGGGTGAGAGACGAGAATGCTTTCGACCTCGGCGGGGCCGATGCGTTTGCCGGCGACTTTTAACGTGTCGTCGCTTCGGCCCAGGATGAACCAGTGGCCGTCTTTGTCACGCATCGCGAAATCGCCGTGGACCCAGATATTTTTGAAACGCCGCCAATAGGTGTCGAGATAGCGTTCTTTCTCCTGCCAAAACCCGCGTGCCATGCCGATCCAGGGCTGTTTGATAACAAGCTCGCCGACCTTGCCGGGGGCGACCGGTTTGCCGTCGTCGTCAAGAATATCGACGTCCATCCCGGGACACGGAGCGGGAAACGAACACGGCTTTATCGGCAGCAGCGGATTGCCCATCAATATGCCGCCTGAGATCTCGGTGCCGCCGCTGTAGTTGATGATCGGCAGTTTACTATTACCGACCTTTTCGAAGAGCCACCACCAAGGTGCCGGATTCCATGGCTCGCCGGTCGAGGCAAAGATGCGGAGGCTCGAGAGATCGTGCCTTTGGTATGGAGTGTTATTGTGCAAACTCCCGCGTTCTGCTGACAGTTGGGAAGGCGGGTTCACCACCGGTTCTTTCGAGTCGGGCGGGGGCAAGCCGCCCTTCCGGACTGTCAGTTCTGGCGTTGTTCTACCGCCCTCAAAAGTTGATTCATGGGCCGCCAATGACCGGATCAGCGTCG
>JBDSCV010000024.1:0-8842 GCA_039920905.1 Pyrinomonadaceae bacterium | reverse complement strand
CATCGCGGTTCAGATATTTGGCAAGCTCGAGGACTTCACTCTTACTGCTGAGTTTCATTACGTCCGGCGGAGCCTCAACCTTACCCGAACGGCTGAGCACAATATTTAGTCGATCAGGCAGGGGTTTGCCGATCGATCGCCATGTGTTCGCTCCCATAACGATAGCGTTTCCAGTTGTTGTCGCTTTAAAGAATTTGAGATCGGCGCCGTAATGCCACGGCAATTTGCCGCCTCTGCCGATGGCGAAATTTTTTGAGATTGCGACGATGCCGATGATCATAAGAAAGTTTTAACGCAAAGACGCTAAGGCCGCAAAGTAAGAATTGAGTTAAGCAGAAATTTGTTTGCCTTTATAAACGGATATTTTTGAGCCTTTAGCGAGCAAAACAGAATACGGTTTTTGGTCGGTAAGAAACGCAAATTCATTACCGTAGGGCTTGTCGAAATCCACGTCGATCACCTCATTTGTTACCGAGAACAGTTCCCACTTTGGATGCTCTACCTTGTATTCGTCAACGCGATCTCCGCCGCGAGCCGTGTAGCCCCAATAATGCTCGATGATAAATTCTCCGTGCGACCCCGCGGCAGGGACGCCTACGCTCTCGTTGATCTCGATGCTCAGACGATTGCGGCGGCCCGTCTTTTGACCAGTCATACGAATCGGTATTTGCACCTCGCGAGTGGCCCATCTTCCAGCATTCGTAAGGTTCGCCGTAAACCACTCGTGCTAGGGTCGCGATGGCAAAACGCGGCACGATCTCTTTTACAAAACAGACGGCCCGGCGGGTTTCGGTGCCGACTACGCGTTTGATATAAAACCGAAGATTCACCTCTTCAAAATTGACGTGAAACGGTATCGGCAAGCCCAACACACGGGTGTCGAGAAACATAAACCCGACGAGGCTGACAAAGCATTTGCCGTCATCGAGATCCAGTTCCGTTTCGTGCGGAACGCGGCCCGAGAGGAGCGATGGATTGACCTCGTAGTTCGCCATTATCAGGTCCTGTCAACGCGCCGTACAATATCACCCGCTTGTCGCCGACACGGCGGGTTATCCGTTCACGGTCGAAATACTCGAGCAGTGGAATTGCATACTTTCGCGAAATGCCCGCAAGCTCCTTAAATTCACTCATGTCGATGAGTCGGTCATCGGCTTTCGCGGCGAATGAACGGAGCAGCTGTATCAAATCGCCGATCGCTTTTCTCTCAAAATAAAATTCTTCGCTAACTTTAACAATTTCCCCGGCATCAAGAAAAAATTGAAAATATTTACGTGCATCCTGCCACGTAAAATTTGTGCCGACTGTCACCTCGGCGAGAGCGTCGTCCAGTTTTGGGACTTCCAGACCGGCACTTTGGTATAGGCTTAATATTTTTTTACTCAATGCGTCCCCGGACGGTGATAGGGTAGTTTTATAGTAAGTCAACCGGATCGTTTCCCGGTCAAGAACGATCTTTCCCGACGATCCTAAGGACGCGATGACCGCCTCAAAAATCTCCGCCGGCAAGTTAGCAAAAATCTTGTCGCGTAAAGATTCCCGTGCAATACCTTTAGCGAGCGGCTCTTGCTTGTGAAACAGTTTTATCGCGCCTTCGACCAATTTTGCAAATTCGTCAAACATCCATGACGCAATATAATGTCCGCCGACATCCACTATCGCACCCGACACAACATTAGCTCCAATTGCCTTATTCAACAGGACTTTCTTTAATGCGGTGCGTGCCTGTAGACCTGCGAGACTCTCACCTGACGGTCCGGCTGCATTTACTATAAGCCTGATCTTTTCAACCTTATCGTCAGTCGCGGCGATCAAATTTTCGAGATGTCGCCGAGCGGCGTCAATGTCTTTTGGACGATGTTTTGCGGCGAGCGGATCGATCACCTGACCGCCCGCAATTGTGGCCTGCGGCGAATAGCTGCGGATGATAAACCTTTCGCCTGGAACCGCCAAAACAGGCATTTCGAGCCGTATCTGCGCAAGATCGTTTTCGCCGGACGCAATCTCACCCGATCGATCCAGAACCTGAATCCTCGCCAACACCTCAACTGCGCCAATGTGGACGCGAATCCGCTGCCGTGAACGCAAAGACTTTGCGGCTTTTGGCAGAACCTCGATCTCAGCGTCGAATATCTGCGTGGGCCGCATTATATTTGGCTCTACAAGCACCATTCCGCGTGTGATTTTTGCATGGTCGATGCCGCCGAGATTCACGGCGACACGCTGTCCCGCACTTGCAGATCTTACGCTTTGACCATGCGTTTGCAGGCCGCGAACGCGGACCTTTAACCTGTCGGGCAGCAGTTCCATCTCCGAGCCTTCAGCGATCTCGCCGGAGGCCAGAGTACCGGTGACAACTGCTCCAAAACCTTTCATCGAAAAGCTGCGGTCGATCGGTAGACGGGTAACCAGATCGTCATCTCGTCGCTGTAAATTTGTGCAGATTTGGACAAGCGTCTCTTTTAGTGCCTCAATACCGTCCCCGGACCGGGAACTGACGCATATCATAGGCGCATTTGCTAGGAATGAATTCGTCACCAGCTCGGCTGCCTCTAGCTTTGCGAGATCGAGTGTTTCGTCATCGACAAGATCGGTTTTTGTGAGGACGACCATACCGGCCCTAATTCCCAGCAGACGGCAGATGTCAAAATGCTCGCGCGTCTGCGGCATCACACCTTCGTCGGCGGCGATGATGAGCATCACAATGTCGATGCCGCTTGCACCGGCGAGCATGTTTTTGACAAACCGCTCGTGGCCCGGCACATCAACAAAACCAAAATGCACATTGAGCGCGCTCATCGCGGCAAAACCGAGATCGACGGTGATGCCGCGCCGCTTTTCCTCCGGCAGACGGTCAGCGTCAATCCCCGTCAACGCTTTGACGAGCGCCGTCTTACCGTGATCGATGTGCCCGGCAGTGCCGACGATTACTTCCATTTGGTCAAAAAGTCGAGAAGGTAAATTGATCCTCCTCAAGTAAATTTACGGGCCGTCAGACTCGGTCCGAATCGTATTGTTCCAGTTTACGGTAAAGCGTTTTGCGTCCGATATTTAGCAAGCGGGCAGCGTGCGATTTGTCGCCGGCGGTGTAATCGAGCGTTGCGTCGATCACCTGTTTCTCGATCTCGTCCATGGCCGCTGGCAGACCGATCTCGATGGCTATTGCACGGCCCTCGCCGGCTGCCGTGGCCCGCTCATGCCGTGCGTGGGCAAACGCCTCAGCCTCGCTTCGGCTGATCGCCTCTGGCAGGTCGTCGAGCTCGATCTGACGACCGGAGGCAATGATGACCGCCCGTTCGATAGCATTTTCAAGTTCCCGGACATTTCCCGGCCAATCGTAATTGACGAGGGCCCGCATGGCCTCTTTTGAAATACCTGAGATAAAACGCCCTGACTTTTTCTTATAATCTTCGAGAAAGTGAAAAACAAGCAGATGGATGTCCTCGACCCTGGTGCGAAGCGGAGGCAGCGAGATCGGGAAAACCGACAAGCGGTAATAGAGATCTTTTCTAAAGGACCCGTCCTCTATAGCTTTTTCAAGATCGGTGTTGGTCGCCGCTATGACGCGAACATCAGTTTTTAGAACCTGCTTGCCGCCGACACGAGTAAATTCTCCATCCTGCAAAACTCGGAGCAGGCGAACCTGCGCCTGCAGCGACATTTCGCCGATCTCGTCCAAAAACAGAGTTCCGCCGCTGGCCTCTTCAAATCGTCCTTGCCGCTGGTTTCGGGCGTCAGTAAAAGCTCCTTTCTCGTGGCCGAAAAGTTCGGATTCGAGCAAGGTTTCGGGTATCGCACCGCAATTTATTTTCACGAACGGACGGTTTTCGCGGCCCGAATTATAGTGAATGAGATTTGCTATCAACTCCTTGCCAGTGCCCGATTCGCCCAGAATCAGGACGGTAGTATTTGTATCAGCGACATTGAGGCCGAGCTCTATCGCGCGGCGGATGGTCGGTGCCTGACCGACGATCTCGCTCTGTTTTTGATGAAGTTCGCTCTTTAGCCGCATCACCTCGGTTGAGAGCTGATCGCGTTCAAGGGCGGTACCGATCTGATCGGCGATGCCCTCGATGAGGGCGATATCGTGGTCCTCGAATGTGCTCTGTTTGCTCCACACAAAGCCAAGCAGGCCGAACGCCCGCCCCGCAACGTTGACTGGCGTGACAAGTGCGGCTTTGCCCCGCAATTGAGTGTTAAAAAAAAGGCGGATGGCAAACGGCAGTTCGGAATCGGCAAGTTTCAACGTCTTGCCGTCTCTGAGCAATTCGCCAAGTTTCGCAAACGAATCGACGGCCAGCGATTTGTTATGCTGCTCGATCATCTTTAGGATCTTTCCGAGCTTTATGCCCTCGGCCGATTTAAAGGTCGCCAGCGAAATGCGTTTTTCCGATTGGTCCAAAACGCCGAGCGCACCGTAATCCGCCCCGACCAGATTGATCGCCCGCTCCATCACACGCTCGGAGACCTCTTTGAAATCCGAATGCGAATTCAGCGTATTCGCGATCTCAAGCAGCGCGTTTGTCCGCCGCGTTTCCTGTTCCTGAGCGACATACAGGGTTGTGTATTGATACCCGATCGCCAGCTGCTGGGCGATGGATTCGAGAAAGGTGATCTCTTCATCGAGCCACTGCCGCGGCTCGTGAGTATCGTGAAGCCCAAGCAGTCCCAACACATTTCCGTTCAACATTATCGGAATGATCAGCAAAGACCGCGTTTCGAGGGCCTTGGCAAAGAATTTTAGCGTCGCGTCCTTGGTTTTTGATATATCGTTGATGCGTATCGGCTTAGTAACATCAAACCGTTCGCCCAGCTTTTTCGCGTCAAATGGAATCGTCGTGCCCTGACTTTTCGGCACCGATTTGTCCTTTCGCCACTCGTGGCTGATAACCAGTTCCTGCCCGTCGTTAAGCTGCAACAGGTCACAGCGGTCGGCGTGGAGCATCCGTCCGATCTCGGAAACGACGACGTTGAGGAAGCGTTCAAGATCAATATCCGTCGGCAGATCGCGCGCCAAGCGGTCGATAATGGCCTCGCGGGCTTCGTGCATGCTGACCTTGCGTTCGAGTGATAGTGCCGGCGGTGCGTCTAGATCAGTCTTCATATTTACACGTTTAATGTGTAATTTTGGCAATTGAATGTCAAGTTGACACACTCGGGAACAAAGTGTGTATGTTCGATCCATATTTGGCGCTCTATCGGGGTTTGTTTGACGAGATCGTAGGCTTTTTTGTTACTTCGGGTTTCGGTTTTGTATTTGCGTCGGGTGGTTTTGGTGCCGAGTTTGAGTTGGCATTCACACTCGCGTTGGCATTCGAGTTGAAAACCTTATTGGAATTGGATGTAGATGCGTCTTTTTTCGGCGATACGTAGTCAAGCCGCTGCCGTCCGGCCTCGGCGTCCTCGAGCAGATCCTGCGCCCGAGCATTTTGATCGTCTAATTCGATCGCCTTTTTAAGCGGGTCGATGGCCTCGTGATATTTCGCCAGTTTTATCAGGATCGCACCAAGTTCGGTCTGGTACTCGGTGTCATCAGGCTTTAACTTGACGGCTTGGCGGAACGCTTTCTCGGCTTCCTCGTCCTGCGTGAGTTTTGCATATGTGCGGCCTAAATTAAACTGGGCGACGTCGTCTTTCGGGTTTGCTTCGAGGATTTTTTTGTAAGCGTCGACGGCCTTTCCAAAAGCCTTTTCCGAATTGGTTTTTGTTCTGCCTTCTTTCGTGTTCGCAGGCGGTTCGGTTATGGTGCCGGACTGTTCCATCTGCATTTCAAGCAGTGCATACGCGATGCCGAGCTTAAAGTAGGCTTCGGCGAGATCGGGGTTGAGCTTGACGGCCTGACGCAGCGCCTCTATCGCCATCTCGGTCTGGTTTTCGTCCAAAAGACGGTTGCCCTCTGCCAGAGCCGCATTTGCGTCCGTGATACCTTCAAAAGGCGACTCAGTGACGTTTGCGTTTGCCGCCTCGTTCGAATTCGCGCTGTTGCCTGAGCAGCCAAACCCGCCGGTCACGAGCGCGACAAACCCGATAAATATAAAAAACTGTTTCATAACATCTTCGAAACCAGTCGGTTAACCCGGCGGAAAAACAAACGCCCGTCCGGCAAGTAAATGCACATGCAGGTGAAAAACGGTCTGCCCGCCATCGGCATTTGTATTGATCACGACGCGGTAGCCATCCTGGGCAAAACTCTTTTCGCGGGCGATATTCGCGGCGGTCAAAAGCAGATGGCCAAGCGTCCCTTTTTGCTCTTCATCTGCCTTGTCGAGCGAATCAGAATGCACTCGCGGAATGATCAAAATATGTGTCGGCGCCTGCGGACTCAGGTCATTAAACGCGACACAAACGTCATCCTCATAAACGCGTCCCGCCGGTATCCGACCATCGGCTATCTTGCAAAAAACACACTCATCCACACTCATATTCCTATGAGTTCATTAAACCACACAGATCTGGATTTGTTAATTATGTGTGGTGTTAGGCGGCGGTTTCTTCGGCGGTACTATCGAGGCTGCCATTGATGCGTTCGATATCAGCACCGAGCGATCTGAGCTTCCTGACGATGGTTTCGTAGCCGCGGTCGATGTGATAAACACGCTCGACGGTCGTCTCGCCCTCGGCGCACAAGGCGGCCAGTACGAGCGAGGCTGACGCCCGCAGGTCGGAAGCGATGATCGGGGCTCCCATAAGCTTGGTCTTGCCGCGGACGACCGCCGTGTTTCCTGAAATGCTGATGTCCGCGCCCATTCTTATCAGCTCGGATGCATGCATAAAGCGATTTTCAAAGATTGTTTCAGTGACATTCGACACGCCCTCGGCCTGTGTCATCAGCGCCATATACTGGGCCTGCATATCGGTCGGAAAATGCGGGTGCGGCTCGGTCATAACGTCTTTTGCCCTCACCCCGCCGGAACCGCATTTTACATGGAGGGTGCTCTGATTTAGCTCTTCGATCTCGACGCCGGTCGAGCGCAACTGACTGATAACCGCCGTCAGATGTTTGGGCTGGCACCTCTTTATCTCAAGTTCGCCGTTAGTGATCGCCGCGGCGACAATAAATGTCCCGGTTTCGATACGGTCAGGGATGATCGTATGCTCGGCTCCGCTGAGGCTTTCGACGCCGTCGATCTCGATCGCGGCAGTTCCCGCGCCTTTGATCCGGGCCCCCATTTTGTTGAGAAGCTCGGCCAGATCTTCGATCTCAGGCTCTTCGGCAGCATTTTTGATGATCGTTCTACCTTTGGCGAGAACCGCCGCCATCATCACGTTTTCGGTCCCGGTGACGGTAACTTTTTCAAAATCGATCGTGTTGCCGATAAGCCGTCCCTTTGGCGCCCGGGCAACGACATCGCCCGATTCGAGCGACACGGTCGCGCCAAGGTGCTCAAAGGCCCTCAGATGCAGATCGATCGGCCGTGTCCCGATTGCGCAGCCGCCCGGCAGGCTCACTCTGGCTTGTCCAAAACGTCCCAGCAGCGGGCCGAGGGCGAGCACACTGGCACGCATCGTTTTAACAAGATGGTACGGCGCCTCAAAAACCTCAATATTTCCGGCTGTGACCTTGTGAGTTCGTAGTTCTGGCGTCAGGACGGTCGCTCCCAGATCTTCGAGCAACCGCCGCTGAGTGATCAGGTCCTTTACATACGGGACGTTGTGCAGGGTAACAGTTTCAGACGTCAGCAGCGTTGCGGCAAGACACGGAAGTGCCGAATTTTTCGCTCCGCCGATCTCTATTTTTCCTCTCAGCGGATTGCCGCCGCGCACAAGAAACCTATCCATAAGCTTATCGCTGCAACTCACATCGCCGCCCGTTCACGATCAAATATATGTTACATGAAAATCTTATCACAGCGACCCGGATGACTACGTTTAATATGCAACGCGCGTGCTCTGCGGAGACATCCCAACAATGGCTCAAACATGCTGTAGTAGTTTCGCAATTATTCAACTGTTTTGAGTCTTTCCCCCGGCTAAATAACCCTCCGTTAGCCGGGGTTTTTATTGTCTGATCTTAGCTAAGAGTCGCTCGATCTGGGCCAGATGGCGTGCCTCGTGACGGCCGGCGAGCAGCAGCCATTCGGCGGCGGTCAATCCGCCGAAGAACGGATGCGGAAACTTGTGCTCGCTTACATTCAGGCTTTCAAAATCAGAACGCATAGCTTCCAGTTCGACCGTCGAACCACCCAATTTTTCAATAGATTCGCCGGTCGCGACACCGCCCTGGGGGTGAACCATTTCGGGCGCTTCGAATTTGATCTCGGCGATCTCGGCTGATTTTTCGGCAAATTCGGATGAGATCGAAAAGCTGCCGTCGCCCGGCTTACCGGTCTCTTTTGCCGCCGCAAGTAGTTTTGCGCAGATCCGCGACATATTAAATTCGACGATGGAGACGTGTTCGATGAGCGCCGCGACCGTCCATTTTTCGCCCTCTAGTTCAGCGTTGGCCTCGTCCGGAGTAATGCCGTCAACGGTGTGCTGAAAGCGTTTGCGGATCGTCTGGTTTGCCGAGTAGATGTCGGCGATTGAGTTGTATTCCATAGTTTTATTTTGTAGTTGTAATTATCTGTGCCGACAAAGCCAGCCGGTGCCAGCGCGAAAAGCTGCGGACGCTGTCGGCCTCGTTCTTCATCCGTTTGAGGTACGCAGTCTGTAAGTAGAGCAGATCGTCGGCAGTCCATACGATCTCGACGATCGGATTATAGGAAACGAGCAGTTTTTCGTCCGGCAACGTCGAAAGCGGCTGTTCGTCCGGCGGTGCCGTGTTTGCCGCAGCATTTGCATCGGCGCCCGTATTCGCCGCCTGCAGCTTACGCTGCTGATCGCGGTCGTAGGCCTGCGACGA
>JBDSCV010000023.1:0-4717 GCA_039920905.1 Pyrinomonadaceae bacterium | reverse complement strand
GACGGCAACGTAAGTATTATGATCTGTCTACTCACCGGAATGCGGGCAACGGTAAATTGCCCGACAAATGAAGCTAAAACCTTCCGAGCGGGCACCGAGCCGCTGGAATTCTGCACTTTTCACAGGTAACAAAATCTGTTCATGCCACGGAGTAAACATACTCTGCGATTGCAATGAAAAAAGATATGTGTGCTATCATACAGACTTTTGCGACGCGGGATGTTTAACTAGTAACATCAGTTGTACACGAATGAGACGAGATGGGTTTTTCGCTCATAATTCTAGAAAATAAAAAGGAGAAATGATCTATGCTTTGGACAATTATCTTAATACTTTTGGTGCTTTGGGCATTGGGCTTTGGTGTTTTCGGGGCTCAAACCGGCGGTCTTATTCATATTCTTGTTGTTGTGGCCGTCATCGTGCTAATCCTTCAACTGGTTCGGGGCCGAAGGGTTTAGCTTTGTAAACTTTTTCGCTATCGGCGAAGTTTTTCCGGTCAAGCGGGCGTTTAGACAGCGCCCGCTTGATTTGTTTTTGGTTTATGTAGGAGACGAAGTTCTTACCGGCGAAGGACGACGCAAATTTTAAAATGGTGGCAAAAAAAAATACATCGTTTTTTACAAAATTTTCAAAGGTCACGGCACACGCGGCGGTGAGGCCAATGACCTTTATCGCGGCGCTCACGGTAATCGTGCTTTGGGCCGTCTCGGGCCCGCTATTCGGTTTTAGCGACACATGGCAATTGGTCATAAACACCAGTACAACGATAATTACCTTTCTCATGGTATTTCTGATCCAAAATACACAGAATCGTGACGCGACCGCCGTTCAGTTAAAATTGGATGAATTAATATGCGCCTTAAAGGAGGCGGATAACCGGTTTCTCGATGTCGAGGACCTGGACGATAAAGACCTCGACGAGAGGCGCGATAAGATGCTGCGTCTTGCCGATGAAGCCAACGATGCAGCCGAGGAGATTGAGAACCGAGCCGAAGACAAAACCTCCTAACATACACCCAACATCTAAGACGGACGAGCATATGCACGATTTCTATCGAAAATGCGCCCGCGAAATTTCTCAGCTTGTCGGGTCGGGTTGGACTTTTATGGTCGCCGTTACGCTCGTTTTAGTAACCGGACTATATTTTGATTTTTCCGACAGGTGAAAGAATAATGTTAGTTTCGCTGCGACGCTAGTGGTACTGTTGCTACTATTCTTTCTACAAAAATCGCAAAATCATAGCGACAAAGCAATCCATCTCAAGCTTGATGAGCTGGTCAAAGCTCTTGGTGGTGCCAGAGATGAGATCGCCGCTGCGGAGCATCACGCGGACAAGGATATGGAAAAGGATGAGACGGGAGAGTTAATATAGATCGGCTGGCCCGACATTTTCATTGCTATTAATCAAAAAAAGAAGTTGTCTGAAAAATTGATAGAGTGACGATCTCTAAATTTTTTCGTTAAAAAACGGGAATAAGGAAACTCAGTGAACTCTGCGTAAATCTCTGCGTTTTCAGTGTTTAAAAGAATTTTACGCAGAGCCCGCGGAGTCAGACGCGTAGTTCGCTGAGTTTGAAGACTTTTCAGACACCTTCATTCGTTAAGATGTCGATGAAACTCTATTTGTTCATCGGCTTATTGGCCATATTCACATTCGAATTCATATTGGATTTCATGTTTGAATTCATATTCGTTTTCATGTTATTGCCCATGTTTGAATTCATTGCCGGTGCAGATGTGGCCATCGGCATCGGTGATGCCATGTTTGAATTGCTTGTCATATAACCCGTATTTGTATTTGTGTTACTCAGATTGGCGTTGTTAGTGCCGGTCGAGCTACAGCCGAAAAAACCGGCGGTGATAATTAGCGAAAGGCCAAGGCCCATTATTTTTTTCATATTTTTATCCTATTGTCTTGGGCGTTTGGTCACGCCATAAATAAACGATTCAGGAGAACCCGGCGATGCCGCCGGGTTTTTCCTGAAAACATACGTCAACCTTTAACGGTAAATATGCTGGCCGCCATGATTGGTTTCCCAATCGCTCTGGAGGGCAGTTGCATCCTCATCAGATCTTGGCGTGACACCGAGAACTGTGCCGCCATTCTGGATACCGGTCTCATACAATTTTGCCCGGTCTTCGGGAATTCCCCAACCGACTAAAGCTCCAACGAGACCGCCGGTCAAACCACCGGCGCCAGCGCCAGCGAGTGCCGCCGCGAGCGGGCCCCAGACGACCAAACCGACACCCGGCAAAACCAGATTGGTGCCGATAGCCGCGACACCGGCGATGATCGCCCCTAGTGTGCCGCCGATCAAGCCGCCGACGCCTGTGCCTTCGGCCGCTTTGCTTCCGAGTTCCGAGTCGGTGTCGTAAGCATAGTTTTTCTTCCGCGTGTCATCGGACATGACCACGTTAATCTCGTCATCAGTATATCCGCGGTCACGCAACGATTTATATGCGCTCTCCGACGTTTCCTTGTCATTAAATAATCCGGTAAGCATACCGGATCCTTTTTGTGTAGTTGTAGCTTGATTTTCCATTATAACTCCCCTTTTTTGTCTATTTTGTGAACTACGGTAAAACTCCCGCGAATCTTACCAACATGAAAGACTCTATTTGCCGTTTGAATTTTCCGCTTGAGCCGGAGTTTCGAACTTTCCGTCGCTCGCTGCTCGCCAAAAGACCGAGAAAAAAAGAAACAGCATGATCGCCAGGGCGATGGCCGCCGTAGTTATTCCCCACACCACAAAACGACTTGCTTTTGCAGTATCTTCCCGGACAACCACATCCTCGCCGTCAACGTTGATGACGTCTTTCGCCATAATCCATTTTCCTAGTTGAATTCACTCGTTGGACAGAGCTGAATTTTCCCTGATTTACAGTTTCCAATTCTTAAAAACAAGATTACGGAGTTAGCGGAGCTTTGTATGTGCGGCACCGCACGGATTGTACCCGTGTGGTAGAATCTTTTTAATCTAATGAGATTCCAGTACAGTTGGAACGATCTTTCAGCCCAGCTAATGGAGTAATTAGCTGATATTTGTGTGAGTAGGGAAGATAATGTCCAAATCAAAAAAGGCCAAAGAAACGATACAGAATCAACTGCTTGCGGCATTGCCCCAAAGCGAATTTGATAATATCAATCCCAAGCTCAAGTTGGTTGATCTGGAATTAAACGAGGTCCTTTGGGAGATGGAGGAAAAGCGTGAATACGTTTATTTTCCGACGACCGCAATGATCTGTTTGCTCTACGAGAGTGAAGAAGGGGTTTCGATAGAAGTGGGCATGACGGGGCGGCATGGCATGCTCGGAGTGGTTACGTTTATCGGTGATTCAAGGATGGCGAAACGGGCGGTTGTGCAGCGCGAGGGGCAAGCCTACCGGATTAAAGCAACAGATGTGGAGAAGGCGTTTTTAGAATGCAAAGATTTTCAGGAAATTTGCATGCGTTATACGCAAACTCTGATCGCTCAGATCTCGCAAAGCGCGATCTGTAATCGCCTGCATTCCGTTGACCAACAACTGTGCCGCTACCTTCTGGTAAATTACGACAACATTCGGACAAAGACGTTTTCAATGACGCATGAGCAGATATCAAACGTTTTAGGTGTTCGGCGTGAAAGCGTATCGGTTGCCGCGGCACGGCTTCGGGAAAGCGGAATAATAGCATATTCACGCGGAAAGATCACGTTGCTTGATTTCAAAGGTTTATTGAGCTCCGCATGCGAATGTTACGAGGTCGTCAAGGATCAATACGATCGTATTCTCAGCAAATACATCTCGGTACACAGTAAATAATGCCCTGACGCCTCTTTTTAAGTGTGACCTACCGCACAGACCACTCCGTTAGATTACTTCATACTTAAAATCGGATTCCAGATTTGTCGAAATATTTTGGCAACTTTTGGCACTGTCGATATATATCCCCCTTTTGGCGGTCATTGGGAATCACATTTATAATTAATAAGTGAGGATAAATAAAATGTCAGAACAAAATAAATACGAAAATGGCGTAGCTAATTATTCACGTCCGGCTATCGGTGTGCGCGACGGACTCATGTACTTTATCGCCGGAACCGGCATTGGAGCGGCCATCGCTCTGCTTTTTGCACCGAAAGCGGGTTATGAACTGCGCGGTAATATTGCAGACGTTACCCGAAAGGGCTATGACGCGACGCTTGAAAAAGCTGCTGATCTAAAATCGCAGTCGGCCGATGTCATCCAGACTGTTAAGGATAAAGCCGGATCTGTATATGATTTCGCATCCGCCAAACTTGCATCGACCTCCGACACTGTTTCGGACGCGGTCTCCGCGACGAGTGGTGTTGTCGTGGATGGTCTTGAGCGCCTCCAAAATGAGACTGGGATTTCCGCCAAGAACCCGGCAAACGGCCGAAAATCATCGAGCATTGTATAACGGAATCCGGAACCGAAGCTATTAGCTGGAAGGGTTTATAGCATCAAACCGGGTCGAAAAGGTCCGGTTTTTTTAGGTGCTATTTCACCGGCTGAAAATCACCGAAAGTCCAAGGGGGGGAGAAAAATTATGAATACGAGTTTAAAAAATATTACATACTTAGCATTGATCACTTTAATGGTCACATTTAGTACGACGGTTCAGGCGCAGCCGCGTGCATATCGGGTCTCAGATCGTCAGGTTCAAACTCTTTTGGATCGCATTGAGAACCGGACAGATGATTTCAAAACTGAGAT
>JBDSCV010000022.1:0-8476 GCA_039920905.1 Pyrinomonadaceae bacterium | reverse complement strand
ATGCCGCTTTATGACTTTAAAACGCACACCCGCAGCGACAAGATCGAGATAATCGAACCGAGGCCAGTCGTGATAGTCGAGGGCATTTTGATATTTGCCGAGCCGCGTGTGCTTGATCTGCTGGATGTTCGCGTCTTTGTTGAAACGCCGGATGACGTACGGTTGATCCGACGGTTGAGGCGTGATCACGATGAACGCGGACGGACGTTTGAGAGGACATTGGACCAATACAGCCGGACTATCCGACCAATGCATTTTGAATTTGTTGAGCCGTCAAAACGTCATGCCGACATCATAATTCCGGAAGGCGGACAGACAGGGGTCAGCGTCGAATTCCTCTGCGGCCTCGTCCGTGAGAAACTAGCGAAAGAGAAAAAAGTAGCAAAATAATTGATGAGACATTCTGATCAAGAATTGATCGAGGCGGCCACGCGGGTTCGCGAAAATGCCTACGCTCCCTATTCGGAGTTCAGGGTGGGCTCGGCGCTCGAGACTGAGGACGGCGAGATCATCGCCGGCAGCAATGTGGAATCGGCCAGCTATGGCCTCACCGTCTGCGCCGAGCGTGTTGCCGTCTGGAACGCAATCTCGCAGGGCAAACGAAAGATCAAGCGCATCGCCGTTGTCGCCGACACCACGGCTCTGACGCCCCCGTGCGGCGTCTGCCGCCAAATCATCTGGGAATTCGGTGGCGATATTCCGGTCATTCTTGCCAATCTAAAAGGCACAACTGAAACGGTACAGATGAAAGACCTGCTGCCGAGGGCATTTGATACTAAGTTTTTGAAATGAACTGATTATGGCCGTCCCAGATTTCCAAACAATCATGTTACCGATGCTACGAATGATGGCCGATCGTAGGGAATATACCCTTGCAGATATGCTTGGCACTCTGGGAAGCGAGTTTAAACTTGCGGATGATGACCTATCAGAACGTATCCCTAGCGGAAGACAAACTCGGTTTTACAACAGAATTTGCTGGTCGACAACGCATTTAAAGAAAGCTGCAATTATCGAAAACACCAGCCGAGGCACCTTCCGAATTACAGCAAGAGGCAAGGAACTTTTAGAGAAGAATATAAGTCGAATCGATTTGCCCTTACTCGGTACATTTCCAGAATACGTGGCTTTTAGAAATCTTCGCAATTCGCGTGAATTATCGGTTGCAACTGATCCCTCTAATATTGTCGGCGATAAAACTCCTGACGAACTTCTCTCGGAATCCTACGAATCGATTCGTGAATCTCTAGCGGGAGAAATATTAGAGAGTATTAAATCCTGTTCCCCGACTTTTTTCGAACGCCTGGTTGTTGAACTGCTCGTCGCGATTGGATATGGCGGGACACTCGAAGATGCTGGACAAGCGGTTGGGCGCAGTGGTGACGGCGGAATTGATGGAATCATCAAGGAAGATAGACTTGGGTTGGATACAATTTTCTTGCAAGCAAAACGGTGGGAAAACACCGTGGGCAGTCCAGAGATACAGAAATTTGCGGGAGCTCTTCAGGGACGAAGGGCCAAGAAGGGTGTTTTTATTACAACATCCGACTACTCGAAAGGTGCAAGAGATTTCGCCGGGGCAATTGAGAATCGGATAATCCTTATTGACGGTGCCGAGCTTGCAGAATTGATGATCGACTATAATGTTGGAGTTTCAGTGGCCGCAACCTATGAGATTAAGAAAATTGATTCAGATTATTTCATTGAAGAATGAGCGGAAACGACCTGCCAGAATTTGATCCGCTTCTAGGTGATCTAACCGGTCCAGATTTTGCCGGTATGACGGAGGAAGAGATTATTACATACTGGAAAAATACCACTGTCGCCGAAAGGCTTCATGAAAGTGAACGTCTGCGTCGATTAGAATGGGGTCTAAACGCTCTGGAACTTATGGATAAGACCCGAATCGAGGTCATTAGACTTCGTGAGAATTAATCTGTAGTTCCCATCCTGGTTTATCAAAAACAAGATGCACACCTGTCTGCTCGAGGGTGAACACATTTTCGGATGCGGTCGGCTATAAGAACCTCGGCGGCTGTTCTGGTCGTGACGATGCGTCCATGGTTTATCAACACGATTTGATCGGCGAACCGTGCAGCGAGGTTTAGATCGTGAACTACGTCGACCGTAACAACATCGGGAGCATTGGTAAACTCGTAGCAGATTGCAAAAATGAGAACCGAAGTTAGGGCTTAGAGAATTATTTAAGGAGCCGAACAAATTGTTCGATGGCTTCATGGGTGGAGGAGAGAAACCGCTGATCGGCCAAAGGCAGGATCAATAATATCGTTAGCGCTGACGCCCACAACCAAGCAGCGGGAGGAAATCCAAGTACCCGGGCTTGGGCGGAGAATCCACGTTTTTCACTCAATCGTATCAACCGCCGGACACGCGACGTAATATCGAGGTTTGGCTCTCCGATCAGAAATGCTCCGGCGGGCATCGCGGGCCGGGCGTTAGCGGGAACAATGCGTGCAATCTTTACAAGTGCAGATGCAAGGTCGATCGCCGTAGAGCGGCCTGTTTGGGCAGCGTATTCGTCGGCGACGGATTCCGCGTTTTCGGCCCATGCCAGATCAAGGCCTTTGCCAAGCGGAAGTATCAGCAGATCGCGGCACGCGCGCAATATTGTTCGCTTAAAATTATCATTGGCCCGCAGATGTCCATATTCATGGGCAATGGCGGCCCGTAATTCATTTTGATCCAGCGATTCGAGCACCTGTTCAGCGACGAACATCTTCGGGCGAAAGATGCCGATCACAGCGATCACCGGAAATTGATGTTTGATACGGTAAACCGGAACGCTAAAGTTATCGAGTTTCATCTCGACCGCATTGCTCAACCAATTTGAGGCCAGCCGCCGTGTAACGGTCCAGGTTTCAAAAACGCGGTAAAGAGCGATGCAGACACCAAAGGATGAGATAAATGCGATCAAAGCCAACTTCCCGCTGAGTGACTCGCCCGATGAATTAGGTTCGAGCAGCAGATAGGCCGGAATCAGAAATGCGATAACAAAAATAAGTGAGGCCGCGACGGGCAAAATACGCAGTCCGAAAATGATCTGAGCACGGGCATTTACCGAAAAATCCTGAACAAGACCCGACACAACTCTCCACAAGGTAGATGCAAAGATCGCGACCAGCATGTTCACGATCAGCAAAAACGCAAGGGTAAGAGAAATGCCGAGTATAAAGTACACAGCTCTTAGCTCTCCTTTTCGAGTTCCCGTCTTTTTTCCTTCACAAGTCGTTCCAGTTCATCGAGCAAAAACCGGTCACGCTCGCTCACCGAATCGACGATGCAGGCCAAAACGGGTTCGACCCTGCCAATACTAATACTGTTACCCAATAAACGATCGATCACATCTGCGGCCATACCTCGTTCCAACTCCTCTTGAGAATATTTTGCCGCATAGAAAAAGGCACGGCCTTCTTTTCTGCGTTCTAGTAAACCTTTCTTATATAGCCGGTCGAGCGTCGTCATAACGGTCGTATATGCGTACGATTCGTCAAAGGCGGAGCATATGCCAGCAACGTTTGTCTCGCCCCGCCGGCGTACTTCGCGCAACGCTTTTTGTTCGAGTTCACCCAGTGAACTCGTCACGGCGTCCGAGAGGCGCTGAAAACCACGCAACCTGAATTTTGGAGTGTACATATTGCGAGTATATGAAAAAGTTTCGCCTTGTCAACTGCCGCAACAGTCTCGCCCGGCAATAAAATTAACAACCTTGCATTAGGGGTTAAAAACGAGGTAGATTCAGCTATGGATAAGATCAAATTTCTCTTAGCATTTCTCCTTTTTTTTACTTTTACAATTGCGACATTCGGGCAACGCATTCCGCACATTGAGAAATATATGGCGCCGTGGACGTGCGATCTTTTGATCGTGGGCGGGACGGTCGTGACAATGGATACGGATCGCCGCGTGATCGATGACGGGGCGATAGCGATAAAAGATGGAAAGATTGCAATGGTCGGAAGTCGCAAATCGGTCACGTTTCACCTGACCGCTAAAAAGACGATCAACGCCGCCGGAAAGGTCATTATTCCCGGGCTCATTAATACCCATACACATGCGGCGATGTCTTTGTTTCGCGGCATTTCGGACGACCTGGATCTTCAGGATTGGCTGACGAAATTCATCTTTCCGGCTGAGGCGAAAAATGTTAATGAGCAATTCGTCCGTGCGGGAACGCGGTTGGCTCTAGCCGAGATGATCCGCGGCGGAACGACGACCTATTGCGATATGTATTATTTCGAGGACGCGGTCGCCGAGGAGACTAAAAATGCCGGAATGCGTGGCGTTTTGGGCGAGACGATCATCGATTTTCCGGTTGCCGATAACAAGACGAACGCCGAGATGATGGCGTATTCGGAGAAATACTTAAAAAAATGGGCGAACGACGAGCTGATCGTTCCGGCGATGGCACCTCACGCGCCTTATACCGTCTCGACCGAACATCTTAAAGCGATTCGTCAGCTATCCGACAAATTAGAAGCCGCCGTCGTGATACATGTCGCCGAGACTAAAAAAGAACGCGACGACATCCAAAAGCAGTACGGCAAAACGCCAGTCGATTATCTTGACAGCATCGGTTTTCTTTCAGATCGTATTATCGCGGCCCATACGGTTTGGATCACCGATGAGGAAATTAATATTTTGAAGATGCGAGGTGTCGGATCGGCTCATAACCCACAGTCAAATATGAAACTTGCGTCCGGCGTCGCTCCGGTTCCCGCAATGCTGGTAAAAGATGTCGCTGTCGGCCTCGGCACGGACGGTGCTGCCTCGAACAATGATCTCAATATGTGGGAAGAGATGGACACCGCCGCAAAGCTACACAAACTCATCTCGAACGACCCGAAAGCCCTGCCGGCGGAACAGGTGTTTGAGATGGCGACGATCCGCGGAGCGAAAGCATTGCATCTCGACGCGATCACCGGTTCGATCGAGGTGGAAAAGCGGGCCGACATCGCGATCGTCGATCTTGACAGCCTCAATCAGACGCCATATTTTAACATCTATTCGGCCCTCGTTTACTCGACCAAAGCGGCCGATGTCCGCACAGTCATCATCAACGGCCGCGTCGTGATGCTTGACTGGCGGTTGCTCACGCTCAACGAAAATGCTATAAAGAAAGACGCAAACGCATACCGCAAAAAAATCATCTTAAGTTTGAATAATTAATTTTGCGGCCGACACGGCCCGTGAATCGGTGATTTTTGAAAATGTGTTTTTTCGTTTATTTTGGGTCGATGAGAGTGAGCCTTCGCATAAGGTAGTTCGCTTGGCCTTTACGGAAAATTTACGTCAAATATGGAGGACTCTGAATGCCGTTAAATGTCAGAAGGTTTTACACTTCAGTCTTCGGGGTTTTATTAGTTTTTGTCAGTTTTATTTCTTTTGCAGAGGCGCAAACGGTGCCGTCCGCAGCCGTTCCCCAAACGGTGATTGCACCCGCTCCCACTTCGGGCGATGTGATGCGTGAGCGTATCTCAAAGGCAAAGGCCTTTATCGCGGTTCGTAATTATAACGCCGCAATTTACGAGTTAGAGAATATTCGCCGCGAAACCAGCGACACGACCGTGCATGGAGCGCTCAATGTCCTGCTGATGAACAGCTATCTCGAACAGGGCGATTACAAACGCGCCCAAGATCTGTTAAGTGAATTTTACGCCGCGCAAAAAACCGCCAAACCAAATGCTTGGGCCTCGTATATGGCGGTCGCCGGTCAGGTCGTGAAGGGCGCCCGTTCGCGTGTCGAACGATATCGAGCGCTCGGCCTGAGCGTTTCGGACCGCACGTTGCCGCTTGAAGCTCTTACCGATCTCGAAAAGATGCGCGAAACGCTTGAGCTGGTCATTACCCAATCAAAGGAGATCGGCGGCGACAAAGCTAAATCATCGGACGGAATGGCTCTCTTGGAAGAGGCCAGCAATTCGCGTAGTATGCTTGCCCGCGACGATTACGACGCTCGTCATTGGAAAGACGAGGTCGCCGATACACGCGAACAGATGGCAAGCTCGCGAAGCGTCGTTCTAAGCGCCGTAACTGAAACACTAGTTGGTGGCGTACCTGTCGTCGCGAATAATCCGCCAACTGATCAACCAGTAATGCAGCCGGTCGTCGATACAAAAACGACCACGCGCGACCGCGAGGTTAAAACCCCGGAGAACAAGCCGGCAGATTCCACCGTAGCCACAAACGAAAACCCGGTTTATATTCCGTCTGCGCCACCCGTGGCGAAAGAAGAACCCAAATCGCCGAATGATACTCCCAAGACATCTGTGACTAAAGTAGGCTCTCCTCTCGATGTCGGTTCGCTCAAAGAGTATGCGACAAGCCAGACGATACCTACCTATCCTCCGGCTGCCAGAAGCGTCCGCGCGTCGGGCATTGTTAAGGTACAGGTGACGGTCGACGAAAAAGGTGAGGTTGCCGAAGTTCAAAAAACCAGCGGCCCGTCATTGCTGCAAGGCGCCGCCAAAGACGCCATCCGCAAATGGAAATTTCGCCCATTCGTCCGTGACGGCCAGCCCGTAAAGGCGACGGGGTTTGTAAATTTTAATTTCGCACTTTAAAGATTTAGCCACAGAGAACCCGGAGAACACTGAGAGCTTATTTCAGTTTATCTCTCTGTGCACTCCGTGCCTCTGTGGTGAATAATGGTTTTATGGTCTTTCGTGTGTTCATCTTGATCCTTGTGTTAGCGGCGGCGGCGTTTTCTCAAGTTCCGGTAATTGAGCCGGGCGTTTCTCACGATCTGGCGAAATGGCGTGCGTCGCATTATTCGGACGTGCGGTACAAGCTCAACCTGAGGCTTGAAAAGATGTCGCCGGTGCTAAAAGGCACGATCGAGATTCGCCTACAGGAGGCAGCCGTCGCGTGTGCGGAGCCAAATTGCCCCCCGATGGCGATCATTCTTGATTGGCGAAAGATCAAAGGAAGTGAAAATCTCTCGACGATCTCAAATGTCTCGATCAATGGAAAGCAAGCGACTACCACCCCGTCTGCCGAAGCGGCAGCCACCCCTCCTAAACAAGGAGGGGAGTTTTACTTCGAGGAACGCAGCGAACACCTCATCTTCCGCGACGGCGTGAAGCTTGGCGAGAATGTCATCAAGCTCGATTTCACCTCGCCGATATTGACCAGCGGCTCGGCGATCACGCGGTATGTGGACAAAGAGGACGGCGCGGAATACATCTACTCGCTCTTCGTCCCCAGCGACGCAAGCACGGCATTTCCGGTATTCGACCAGCCCGATCTGAAGGCGAGGTTTAGTCTGTTGGCTCTGACGTCTGAACAGGACTGGTCGGTCGTTTCAAATAATCGACAGCTCCGTCGAATATCGGGTGAATGTTTTGAGGAAAAGCTATGTACCAAGAGCTTTATTTTTCCGGAAACTCAACCCATCAGCACCTACGTCTTCGCATTCGCGGCGGGGCCGTTCGAGCGGACATCGGAATGTGTCAGTAGCCCGCACGTGAGTAAGGGCTCCCGCAGCGACAAAGAGCCCTTACTTACGTGCGGGCTACTGACACCGGAGACCGGTATCTACGTTCGCAAATCCCAAACAGCCAAGTTCAAACCACACGCGGCCGAAGTCGCGCGGCTTAGAGACGCTGCGGTCAGCTATCTCGAATCCTATTTCGACTACAAATTCCCTTTTCCGAAGTACGACATCGTGCTGATACCTGAGTTTCCGTTTGGCGGGATGGAACATGCGGGGGCGACGTTTTTGCGGGAGGACCGCGTTATTTTTCCGCAGGAGCCGACGGCGAACGACTATATCACGCGGGCGAATGTCATTTTCCACGAGACGGCGCATCAGTGGTTTGGCGACACGGTGACGATGAAATGGTTTGACGACCTGTGGCTAAAGGAAGGGTTTGCCGAGTTCATGGCGTACAAGACGCTGGAAAAGGTAATGCCCGAATACAACGCCTGGAAAGTCTTTTACGAGCGCAACAAACAGGCCGCCTACCTGACCGACTCCACCAAAGGCACCACGCCCATCTACCAAGAGATCGCCAACCTCTCCGCCGCAAAGAGCGCCTACGGCAACATCGTCTATCGCAAAGCCCCGTCGTTCCTCCGCCAAGCCGAGTTCTACCTAGGCGAACAAAAATTCCAAACCGCCGTCCGCGCGTTTTTGAAGAAGCACGAGTATGCGAATGCGGGCTGGGAAGATCTGGTAAAGGAGTTTGAGGCCGCGAGCGGAAAGGATCTGAAAGAGTGGGCAACCGAGTGGGTAACGAAACCCGGAATGTTTGTCTTTTCAAGAAAATCTGCAGACTTAGGCATGTCCCCCTTTTCAAAAAACCGATTTATAGAAATAAACGCGACTCATATACAGGGTGATAAAAGCATAAAGCCCAGAATGAAGTTTAAGATATTGGTTGTAAGCAAAAAGGGCGAACGCGATGCGTATGATCTTTTCTTAAAATCAAAATCGGAACCCATTCTTGTTAAAGAT
>JBDSCV010000021.1:0-13131 GCA_039920905.1 Pyrinomonadaceae bacterium | reverse complement strand
CTCAGGTCTTCGAGACTCAACTGATCGTCTTCTTCGATGAGCGAACACGCCTTGATAACCATCTCGATCTGCGGATCGACGGCGTTTTCAAGCGTCGGTTTGCACCGCAGACACGAGCGAAAGCCGTCCTTCTCAGCCGCCTTTACCGCGCCAAAAAAGACTATGTTCTCGCGTTTCGCCGGCTTCACCGAACACGAAGGTTTGCAGAAAATTCCGGTCGTCTTCACACCAAAAACGAACGCCCCGTTAAACCTTGCGTCACGATCTTGTAGAGCTTTCCAAAACAGCTCGTTTTCTATATTTTTGAGTTTATTCGCTTGCTCCGCTGAAATCTATCCGTTTTATGCGGTAGAATTTTTATATGGGTTCGATCATCCTTTTCGACGGTGTATGCAATTTTTGCAATGGTGCCGTCAACTTTATTATCAGCCACGATCGGGAGAAAAAGTTTAAGTTCGCACCGCTGCAATCGGAAATCGGTGAGAAATTGTGGAAAAAATTCGAAATTGGTGATGATGTGGACTCCATAATATTGATCGAAAATGAAAAGGCATATTTGCACTCAACCGCAGGGTTGCGTGTAACCAAAACCCTCGGCGGCATCTGGGCACTTGGGTATGTTTTTATCATCGTTCCGGCGTTTATTCGCGATTATTTGTACCGGCTCTTTGCCAGGAATCGTTACCGGTTATTTGGCAGACAGGATGCCTGTATGCTGCCAACGACGGATGTTCGTGAGCGGTTTTTATGAGTAGGAGTTTTTTTGCCGCAGATTTTATATAAATGGATTTTACTTGATCTGCGTTAATCTTGGTAAATCTGCGGCTAACTTTCTTTTTTCTGGACAAGGAGCGTATATGAAAGCAACATGGAACGGCGTTACGATCGCCGAAAGCAACAACACCAGGGTCGTCGAAGGAAATCAATATTTCCCTGCCGACTCGATCAATCAAGAGTACTTTTCGCCATCAGAGACGCACACCGTCTGCGGCTGGAAGGGTACGGCAAGCTATTACGATGTCGTCGTAAATGGTGGTGCTAATAAAGATGCGGCCTGGTATTACCCCGAAGCAAAGGCCGACGCCAAAAACATCGAGGGCTACGTCGCGTTTTGGAAAGGCGTGGTCGTCGAATAGGAAATATTAGCCGCAGATAAATGCAGATCACGCTATTAAGAAAAGTTAAGAATTACTTACTTTTCTCTACCAGTCTGCGTCATCCGCGTAAATCTGCGGCCAAAGCAATTCGTGAGCTCTTCACTCGAAACATTAGAATATGCCAAGCTGCTTGAGCTTGTCAGCCGTCACGCCCAGACGCCGATGGGCGTCGAGCGTTTTGCGCTTTTGAGACCGCTTGCGACCCGCCGCGCGCTGGATGGCTCCCTTGCCGCGATCACAGAAACTATCGCTCTTAACGAAGAAAAACAGGTCTCGTGGTCGTTTAGCGGCCTCGAAGATCCGTCCGACGCAGCCGCGATACTAAAGATCAAAAACGCCTCGCTCGAACCGAAGCTGATGCTCGAAATATCGCGTGTCTGCGCGTCGGCGCTATTCGCCCGCTCATCGATCCAGCCTGAAAAGGATTTGGCTCCGACGCTTTGGCGTTACGTCGAGAATATACCTCCGTCGCTGAACGCCGTGATCGATCAGATCAACAAAAAACTGCTTCCCGGCGGCGAGATCGACGACACAGCCTCACCGGAATTGGCAAAACTCCGGCGCGAGATCAGTTCGCAAAAAGCACGGCTGACAAAATCGCTCGAATCCGCCATGCGTGCCGCGGGAACCGCGATCCAGGACGAGATCGTGACGGTTAGAAACGATAGGTTTGTAATTCCTGTCAAAACGGATTTTCGCGGGAAGGTCTCGGGCGTAGCTCACGGCTTCTCGTCGAGCGGTTCGACCGTATTCGTCGAACCACTCGCCGCCATCGAGGCAAATAACGAACTTCAAAATCTTAAGGGCAAAGAGGAACGCGAGATCGCCCGGATATTATTTGCCTTGACCGAATCACTTCGCGATCAGCTTCCGGCGGTCGAGATGGCCGTCGATGCCGTCGCCGAGCTTGATTTCGTAAAAGCAAAGGTCGAATTCGCCCGCAAATTCGAGGCCGTCGTGCCCCAGATCACCGACGACGAAACGCTCGACCTCGTCGATGCCCGACATCCACTGCTCGAAGAAAACTTAAGGCAGATTTCAACGAAAAGTCGCAAAGACGCAAAATCAGAATCGGGAGCGGTAACGACTGGGTCTTCTTCAAATCCGCGATGCGCGCTCCGCGATCCGCAATCGGAAATCGTTCCAAGCTCATTCTCACTGACCACAAAAAACGCCGTCATGATCATCTCCGGTGCCAACGCCGGCGGCAAAACTGTCGTTCTAAAAACCGCCGGCTTATTGAGCCTGATGGCGATCTCAGGACTCCCAGTACCGGCGAGCGAGGCTCGAATTCCCTATTACCGCTCCGTTCTGGCGGACATAGGCGACCACCAATCGCTCTCGGCAAATCTCTCGACATTCTCATCGCACATGTCGAATATCGCCGAAATGATCCGCGAGTGTGTACCGCCCTCGCTCGTTTTGCTTGACGAAGCCGGGACGGGAACCGACCCGGAAGAAGGCTCGGCGCTCGGCGTCGCGATAGTCGATCATTTTCGGCAAAAACATGCTCAGGTCATCGCTTCGACCCATTATCGCGGCTTAAAAATGTACGCCGCCAATGACGAAAGCATCATTAACGCCTCGGTCGAGTTTGACGAAAAAACTCTGCAACCGACTTATAAATTACTCCTCGGCCTCGCCGGAGCTTCGAGCGGCATCGAGATCGCCCGACGTTTTGGTATCGAACAAAATGTCATCGACGTTGCCCGTAAAAACCTCGATATCTCTGCACAGGAAGCTGAAAATTACCTAAAAAAGCTCCAGACGGAAACAAAGATCGCCACCGACCTTCGCATCGCTCTCGAAGACGAGCGTGAGGCCGTCGCCATGAAATTTGCAGGGCTTGAGGTCGAAGCGGTTAAAAACGAAAAGGCCCGACAGAAAGAGTTCGAGGGTGAACTCGCTAACGCCATCGACGAATTTGACCGCCAATCAAAGGCGTTCATAAAAACGATCGAAGACAAAGCTCTAAGAAACCGTTTAGACAAAGAACGATTATCCCGAAAGGCCGAACTAAATCGGGCCGTGATGTCCAAAGTCACCACGAAAGGGCCAGAACCGGGAGCAATAGCGACTGGGTTCCGGCTCCCGGGAGATTCGTTGCAAACCGGGAATCTGACCTCGAACGCGACCATTGCTGTCGGCTCTCGCGTCATCACGTCTTTCGGCAACATCGGAACCGTCGAAAAACTCGACAAAGACCTCGCCGAGATCCTCGTCGGCGGCATGCGCCTCCGCGAAAAGATCGCGAACCTGAGCTTGGCAGAAACCCCCGCATCAGCCGGGCCCGGCCCATCCGCTTATGCGGGCGGTTCCGCCTCCGTTTCCCGTGACATCGACGGCCGCGACATCCCTGCGGAATTAAATCTGATCGGCAAAACCACCTCCGACGCCGAATACGAGATCGACCGCTTTCTCGACGAAGCTTATATGGCGTCGGTGCCACGCGTCCGCATCATCCACGGCTTTGGCACCGGCGCCTTAAAAAACTACGTCCACCACTTCCTAAAAGGCCACGAACACGTCGCCAAGTTCGCCTTCGCCTCATCCAACCAAGGCGGCAACGGCGCTACAATTGCGGAGTTGAAGCAATGAAAAAACTCATCCCAATAATTGTTTTCTTTTTCTCGGTTTCTGTCTTTGCACAGAATGTTCGTGAGGCGGTTTTGATCGATGAAATTGGGAAAACTGGCTGTGAGGATTTGCTTGCGAGAACCGATAACTTTATTAATCATTTACAATCGCAACCGGAGTTGACGGGAATTGTAATCGTTTTTGGTTTCGGGGATTCACCTACACAATACCCTGCGAATTTTATTCACCGAACAATCATCGGTAGATCGGGCATTAAGCTTAAAGTTAAGATTTTTCGCGATGAGTCCCAGGAACCTTGGCGTGTGCAGTTTTGGACAGCATTGGACGAATCGGAGGTAGCAGGTCCAACGAGTCAACTCGTAAGCAGTATCCCTTTCGAAATAACCGAGCGATTTTATTTTGGTGCCGCGTCGGGTGATCCATGTACTAATTATTTTTCAAATGGCTTTGCGGACGTTCTAAAATCGAACCCTCAATATACCGCTCAAATTGTTAATTTCAATATTCCCAAAAAAGAACGACAAAGTACGATTTCATACTGGCTAGAACACTTTCGAAAAGAACACGCCGTCACCAATCAAATCAGAATTTATTTCAAAAACGAGAAGCCGAAGAAATATGATCTTGATAAAACGGAGTTTTGGATTCTGCCGAGGAAACAGAAGTAGATGCTCTACGACCAATACTTCATCGACGATCTGAAAAACCGGGCCGATCTGGTGCGGATAATACAGCCGTATGCGCAGGATCTGAAGAAGAAAGGGGCGAATTGGGTGGCGTGCTGTCCGTTTCATCAGGAAAAGACGCCTTCGTTTTCGGTCAATCCATCTAAGGGCTTTTACAAATGTTTCGGCTGCGGCAAGGGCGGAACGGCGTTTAATTTTTTGATGGAAATGGAGGGGTTAAATTTCCCTGAAGCGATAAAACGTGTCGCGGAAATCTCGGGCATTATGCTGCCGGAGCCGATAGACGATGTCAGCTACGAGCGCACAAAAAAGAAGCGCGAAGAGACCAAAAAGGTCGCGGATCAGATCATTGAGCTCAATCAGATCGCCCTCGAATTCTGGGAAACCGAGCTGCAGGCCAAAAACAAAAAGCCCAAAGCCGCACGCAAATATCTTCAAACTCGCGGTATCTCCATAGAAACACAAAAGGCTTTTCACGTCGGATTTTCGCCCGATAAATGGGACTCGCTACTAAATTTGCTCAAGGAAAAAGGAGCGGATGAAGCGTTGATCGGGCAGAGCGGCCTGGTGTCGGTAAACGAAGAGAAAGAAAGGGTTTTTGATCGTTTTCGCGGGCGCATAATGTTCCCGGTTTTAGATGTTAACGGCAAGCCGGTCGCCTTCGGTGCGAGGTCGCTCGATCCCGAAGATCATCCGAAATATCTCAACTCGCCGGAAACGCCCGCCTACACCAAAGGCCAGCACCTTTACGGCCTTTTTCAGGCAAAAAAAGCGATCAGGCAAAAGAAATTCGCCATTCTAGTCGAGGGCTATCTCGATCTGATTGCCCTCTACCAATTTGGCATCACAAACGTCGCTGCGAGCCTTGGCACTGCGTTTACGCCGGAGCAGTCAAAGCTGTTAAGCCGTTTCACAAAGAAGGTTGTCATCAACTACGACGGTGATTCGGCTGGTATTAAAGCGGCGAGGCGAGTGGTCGAACATTTGCTCCCGCAGGAATTTGACATAAAAGTACTCGTTTTGCCCGACGGCAAAGACCCCGACGATTTTATCCGCGAAAATGGCGTCGATGTCTATAACGAGCGACGCGGCAAGGCAACGGGCTTTTTGCGGTTTGCTCTCGATGCGTCCGTCGCGGGCCGCAACATGAACAATGCCAAGCAAAAAGCCGAGGCGATTGAGGATTTTCTGCCTATAATTTCGGCGATCCGCAATAATATTCAGCGGCGTGAAAGCTTTGATCAGGCTATGACCTTTTTCCATATCGAGGACGCGGGATTGAGGCGCGAGCTTTGGACGTCGCTTAAAAGCGGCGGTCACACCGACACCCAGAATTTCACGCAAAAATTCTCGAGGGCCGCCCGGTCAAAGATTACCGTCGCCGAACGCCATCTGCTTGAACTACTTGTGTTTGACCGCGATCTGCGAGATGTCATTTTGCCGCAGCTCGAGCCGAGCGACTACGAAAACGTTTCGACCGGTGAGCTTTTCAGCGCCTTTATCGCAACGCACGGCGCGAAAAAGGAAATCACCCCCGAGACCTTGCTCGAACACATCGGCGATGATGAAAATTCCATCGATCTTGCCCAAGAATTGCTGTCCGGTAAGCCTCGCCGAGAGAAAGACGAGGTGATGGACCGTGTACTGCACGAATCCGAAAACTGCGTCTTTTCGCTGCGAAATATGGCCATCGCCAATCGCATTATGGAGATCAGCCGAGAGGCTTCGATCGCCGAACAAGCCGGCGACGCCGAACTTTTTAACCAACTCACCTTCGAACAGCTCGAACTCGAAAAAATACGCCGGGAACTTCAGCGTCGCATCGTCGATCTGTGATATACTTTTTCGTTTACGCCTGCCCCGCCGAAATGAAACAATTTGGGTGTTTTTGGCGTTAGTAAATATATTACGAACCACGATTTACACGTTGATCCAATTAAATAACCTTTGTCAAATATGCCTGATTACGACGAAAAACAAGACCTGGTAGACCGGTTGGTTGCCATTGGCCGGCGAAAAAAAGGGTTGAGCCTTGACCAACTCCATCGCGAACTCCCTGAGAATATGATGTCGGCGGACGACATTGAGGACGTTTTGGAACGTCTCGAAGGCGCAAATATATCCGTTGCCGAGACCGATGCCCAATTGCTCGAACGCGCCTCGACCATGGCCCTCGATGACGAGGAAGAAGAAAAAGAAGCCGATGAAGACGATCTTGATCTCGACCTGTCGGCTGGTGTACTCGACAAATCAAACGACCCCGTTCGGCTTTACCTACGTGAAATGGGTATCGTTCCGCTCCTTAACCGTGAGGGTGAAGTTGCCATTGCGAAACGTATCGAACGCGGACAGATCCACACGCACAAGGCCATCTCGCGTTCGCCGATCGCTATTGAACGGCTCTTAAAGATCGGTGACGATCTTGCGGCCGGTAAGGCGAGCATCCGTGAGACGGTTGTGTTTTCCGAGCAGGCTGAGATCTCCATTGAGGAAGATAAGGCCGAGGAATACATGCGCTGGACGCTCGAGGGCCTCGACAGCATCCGGCAAAATTATCAACCGGTTCTGAAATCGTGGATCGCTCTTGTTGCCGAACAGGCAAAATCCGAGGGCAAGAAAACTAAGAAACTGTTGACTCTGCGGCGTAAGACCGCTCGGATGCGGCTCGATATTGCGCTTGAGATAAAACATCTCAATCTCACCGAGCGGACACGGCAGGTTTTGATCGCGGCGATTCGCAAGGTCGTCGATGAAATCAAGAAAACCGAGCGTTCGATCAATAAGTCGAAAGAAAAGCTTGAAAAGAAGCCGCTTACCGCCGAAAAGAAAACGCTCAACACGCGAATTGCTGATGCTAAGGCTATCCTCACCGACATTGAAGAGAAATATCACCTGTCGGTTGTCGATATCAAGCGTTCTTACCAGACGATCAGTGTCGGCGAATTTGACACAAATAAAGCGAAACGTGAGCTTGTCGAGGCTAATCTTCGCCTGGTCGTTTCGATCGCAAAGAAATACACAAATCGCGGCCTGCAATTCCTCGATCTGATTCAGGAAGGCAATATCGGTTTGATGAAGGCCGTCGATAAATTTGAATGGCGTCGCGGATATAAATTCTCGACCTACGCGACCTGGTGGATCCGTCAGGCGATCACGCGTGCGATCGCCGACCAGGCGCGGACCATTCGTATTCCGGTACACATGATCGAAACGATCAACAAGCTCATTCGCACCTCGCGTCTGCTTGTGCAGGAACTCGGCCGCGAACCGACGTCCGAAGAGATCGCAAAGCGGATGGACATTCCGGTCTCAAAAGTGCGAAAAGTCCTAAAAATTGCTCAGGAACCGATCTCGCTCGAAACTCCGATCGGTGAAGAGGAAGACTCGCATCTTGGCGACTTTATCGAGGATAAATCCATACTGAATCCGGCCGAGTCGGTCACTTTCTCAAATCTGCGTGAGATCACCGACGAGGTACTTGCGACGCTCACTCCGCGTGAAGAAAAGGTGATCAAGATGCGTTTCGGCCTTGGTAACACTGGCTCCGAGCATACGCTCGAGGAAGTCGGCCAGCATTTTGCGGTCACCCGCGAACGCATCCGCCAGATCGAGGCCAAGGCCCTGAGAAAGCTCCGTCATCCGTCTCGTTCACGACGGCTGAAAGCTTTTCTCGAAGGAAAATAAACTGCTTTCCAGCTATAAATAACAAAGCGACGGAGATTTGCCGCTCGAATCTTCGCGCTTTGGTGTTACAATCGCTTCACGCCCGACGGGCAAATTTGTATCCCGGCAAATCTATTCTATGATGGTCGAAAATGTCTCACGCCGTTACCTGGGAGTGTTGGGATTTGCAGTGTTCCTACTCGCACCTTCATTTGATACGGCGCTAAAGTATTTGGGCACAAAGGGCCTAGTTCTCTATTTCGTTATCGGCACCTGCATTATCTTACTTGGTCACAGGTTTGTAATGCCTGTCTTTCGCAATTTGATCTCCGAACGACACGCAACCTATTTTGCCATTATTACGTTTTTGCTGTTGATAGGAATAGCGCTTTACGGATATCCGATCGCAAATTCAGGCAGATTTGGCGTAGGTTCAGATGCAGATGAAGCTTTGTTGACTGCCGCTGGTGAACTTATACGCGGACGATATCCCTATTATCTGCAAACTTATCTAGGCAACCAGATATCCCCACTGCCGGGGGCAGTTTTATTTGCGGTCCCATTTGTAATTCTTGGAGCTATTTCCTTACAAAACGTGTTCTGGCTTGCGGTTTTATTTATTGCCGTTCGGTATTTTGAAAAAAGCTCTGTTCTCGCACTTGGCTTAATTTGGGTGACTCTCGGTTTCAGTCCCACCGTGCTTCAAAATATTGTGACCGGAGCGGATTACATATCAAATTCGATCTACATCTTGGTGCTAATGTGGATTCTGATAAAAATGGTGTCTGATTCGACAGCATCACAGTGGAAACGGCTTGTGCCGTCTGTTTTACTGGGCTTGGCTTTCTCCTCACGATCCAATTTTCTGCTGCTGCTGCCGCTTCTGTTGTCGATTCTTGTACAAACATCGGGTTGGAAAAGTGCGATCAAATATTCAGCTATCAGCGGCCTCGCGTTCTTGCTTGTGACGGTCCCGTTTTGGCTCTACGATCCGCCGGGATTTGCCCCTCTGATCGTTCAGGCAAAGAAACTGCGAGCGATTGAGGAGGTTTTGCCGTTTGCGGGCGTTATTATCCCCGGTTCGGCCGTCATGCTCTCGATGATATTGTCGTTTCAAAAATTAAAGAGTGATTGCATTCTATTTTTTAGAAATTGCGCTATCGTACAATTATTCGTTCTGTTTTTTACGTCTGCCGTTTACTCGATAAAACTTGGGCAGCCCGATCTGTATCTCGGGCAATCCGGATACGGAATGTTCACCCTGTTTTTTGGAGCCTTAGCCGGTTGGTTAAATATATATGGCAGAGATATTAACGATCCGACGAGCGAGGACCGGCTAGTCTAGGGGAGTGGCGTTAGGTCTCATAACTATTCCCTAATGTACATCAATTTGAAACAGCACCTACGACTTTTACGACCGCAACAATGGATCAAGAATCTATTTGTTCTGATCCCGGCATTTTTTGCGGGCAAGATCGCTCTATTATTTACCGAATATCAACTCGCCGTGGCGGCTATCTCATTTTGTGCGATTGCCAGCTCCGTTTACATAAATAACGATATTTATGACCTTGAACAGGATAAACTGCACGAGTTGAAACGGCTCAGGCCGCTAGCTGTCGGAGCCGTTTCAATCAGGAATGCGATACTTCTTTTAGTTTTAATGGTCGTGATCGCGACGGGTTTGGCTTTGCTGGTAAGTTTGTCATTTTTTTACATTATCGCCAGCTATTTTTTTCTCAACCTCGTTTACAGCCTTTACCTCAAACACATTTCATTGATCGACATCTCGCTGATCGCGATCGGGTTTATTCTGCGGGTACTTGCTGGAGGCATTGCGGCTCAGGTACCAGTTTCTAAATGGCTGATCTTAATGACATTTTTGCTGGCCTGCTGCCTGGCACTTGGCAAGCGGCGGGACGATCTGCTGATGGATGTCGATAAACAAACCCTAAGACAATCGTTGAAGGGTTATACGTTGCCATTTATCGACACGTGCCTCGTGGTTTTAGCCGGTACTACTATCGTTTGCTACATTATGTACACAGTTTCCGACGAGGTGGTTCAGCGGTTGCATTCGGATCACATCTATTTGACCTCGATTTTTGTTATCATCGGCATAGTGCGTTTTCTGCAGATCGCGATTGTCGAGCAAATGAGCGGTTCGCCGACGCTCATACTTTTAAAGGACACGATGATCCAGGTGATGATCGGTCTTTGGTTCCTGGCCTTTCTGATAATCCTCTATGCCTCATAAGATAGTGACAAACTGGGGAAATTTCCCATCGGTAGAGGCAAATATAACCGAATCCGCAAGTATTCCAGAGATTCAAAACTTCGTCATAGACCAAAAGAGTTTGATCGCCCGCGGTAACGGACGCTGCTATGGCGATTCGTCGCTAAACGCGAATATCTTTTCGACGCTGAAACTCAATAAATTCCTATCGTTTGATGCGAACGAAAATACCATCGAATGCGAATCAGGTGTCCTGCTTTGTGACATCCTCGATGTGATCGTTCCGAAGGGGTTTTTTCTTCCCGTAACGCCCGGGACAAAATTTATCACGCTCGGCGGTGCGATTGCGGCCGACGTCCATGGCAAAAATCACCATCGGGAAGGCAGCTTTGCTGAACATGTCGTCGAAATAAAATTGATGGCCGCTGATCTCGAAATACACAAATGTTCCCCGACCGAAGATGCCGACCTTTTTTGGCAAACCTGTGGAGGTATGGGTCTTACAGGCATCATTCTGAGTGCAAAATTCAAACTAAAATTGATCGAGACATCGTATATCCGTCAGGTTTCAGAGAAGGCCGACGATATTGAAAAGGTGATGCGGCTTTTTGACGAATCTGGCGATCATAGCTATTCGGTTGCATGGCTCGATTGTTTTGCGGGTAAACGGCATCGCGGACGCTCGATCTTACGTCTCGGGGAACACATGCGCCTTGACGATCTACCAGATAGAATTAAAAAGGATCATCTGTTACCTGCCGCAAAAAAAGGAATGCGTCTTCCGTTTTACTTTCCCGCATTCTCACTAAATTACGCGACCGTTAAGACTTTTAATTTCCTGTATTATCACAAACAAATGACCCAGCGCGCCGTATCGATTGACCATTTTGACGGCTATTTCTATCCGCTCGATGGAATTCGCAATTGGAATCGAGCATACGGCAAGCCCGGGTTTGTTCAGTATCAGTTTGTGCTGCCAAAAGCTGACAGCTACGATGGTTTGGTTGAAACCCTTGCGAAAATTGAGAGATCCGGACAAGGGTCACCGCTTGCCGTTCTCAAACTTTTCGGCAAACCAAATCAGAACGCCGTGATGAGTTTCCCGCTCGAAGGTTATACTCTTGCGCTGGACTTTAAAGTTAACCCGGAGGTTTTTCGGCTCCTCGACGAATTGGACGAGATCGTTCTAAAACACAACGGTAGAATATATCTCGCAAAAGACGCACGGATGAGTTCGGAGGTTTTTCATAATTCGTATTCAAATATTGTGGCTTCGGGCCGATTTGAATCTGCGCAGTCAAAACGGCTCGGGTTTTAACGATAATGGCAAAAACACTTTTAGTACTGGGCGGACGATCCGACATCGCACAGGCGACGGCCCACGAATTTGCGGCGAATGGTTTCGACATTATTCTTGCTGCCAGAAACTGTGGTTCGCTTGGTTCCGTTAGGTCCGATCTTGAGATCAGACACGGGATTACGGTATTGCTGACAGAATTTGAGGCAGCAGACTATGACTCACATACTGGATTTTACGCGAATCTGCGTGTAAAACCCGACATCGCTCTATACGCTATCGGCTCACTCGGCGAGCAGCTAAAGGCGGAGCGAAACTGGACCGAGACCGAACAGATCATCAGTTCCAATTACACCGGCGGCGTATCAATTCTCTCGATCATCGCCAACGACTTTGAGGCCCGCGACGGCGGAACGATCATCGGCATCTCGTCCATTGCCGGTGAACGTGGCCGGCAAAGCAATTACATTTACGGATCGGCAAAAGCCGGCTTCTCTACATTTATGGCCGGTCTGCGTCACCGTTTGGCCAAATCGAAAGTCCACGTCCTGACCGTAAAACCCGGCTTCGTCGCCACAAAAATGACCGCCGGAATGGAACTACCCAGAATGCTCACCGCAAAGCCCAGACAGCTCGCAAAAGCCATTTTCAAAGCTTACAAATCCGGCAAAAGCACGCTCTACTACTTCCCCGTCTGGCAGCAAATAATGTTCATCATCAAAAACGTGCCGGAGTTTCTTTTCGTAAAAACAAATTTATGAACTCTGCGCTCTCCGCGTTCCTCTGCGGTCTCTGCGTTAAAATTATTTCCAATACGGAGACCGCGGAGAAAGACGCAGAGATCAGATCAATCCGTGGCAGCGGCAATCAGTTTTTCCGCAAAACCAATTGCCTCAACGATTTCCGTGATCTTTCCGTCCAATTGCAGTTCGTACACAGCATCTAAAATCCGCTTGAATTCCGGCGATGGCTCAAGTCCAAGGTCGATAAGATGTCTTCCCCGCAGTATCGGATCGGGAGCCTTTTTCTCGATTTGCAACTCTCGTACCTTCTCGATAAACCATTCCTGCGCGACCGAATCGAACCATTTTTCCTTTGGCAGCCATTCGGGATTGCGGCCAAGACTGTCGGCTTTTGCCACTCTATAGAGCAGATCGGGCTCAACTTTGCGCGCCAAGCGGCGAAATGCACCATCGCCGACGGGCGATTTTGATTTGTAATATTCGCCCGGCTTCAGATGGTAGCGAACAAGCTGTACTATTTGATTCCTCACATCGTAGCCGTCAATGGTAAAAAGCCCCAGCGTATCGAGAAATGTCAGTGTTGGCTCAACTCCTGCCTCGTCGTGCCCGCGCGAACGCATTTTGCCGTCGATAAATTCAGTCGTCGGAGGCTTGCCAAAATCGTGGGCCAAGGCTCCCAACATGACGGCGACCTGACGCGCTCTATCGAGTTCGTCGATCAGCTTTCGGGCCTCATCGACAACCATCATTG